>CAMDVZ010000051.1 GCA_945878895.1 Caenispirillum bisanense
GCCCTCGCCGCCGGTCGCGCGCGGCGCTTCGACGAACTGGTCCATCGCGGCGCGTCAGCCGACCGGAACGGCGGCGATGTCGGACTTGATCCGTTGCAGGATCGCGGCCGCCTCGCTGCCCTGGATGCGCTGGATGTCGTCCTGGTACTTGAGCAGGACGCCGAGCGTGCTGTCGACCACGGCCGGATCGAGATCGAGCACGTTGAGCTCGGTCAGCGCCTGCGCCCAGTCGATCGATTCCGCCACGCCGGGTGCCTTGAACAGGTCCATGCCGCGCAGTTCCTGGACGAACGCGACAACCTGGCCGGACAGTCTCGCGGGCGATTCCGGCGCCTTGGTCGCGAGGATCTGGCGTTCGCGGGCGGCATCCGGGTAGTCGACCCAGTGGTAGAAACAGCGACGCTTCAGCGCGTCGTGGATCTCGCGCGTGCGGTTCGACGTGATGATCACGATCGGAGGCTCCGGCGCCTTGATCGTGCCGAGCTCCGGGATCGAGACCTGGAAGTCCGACAGCACTTCGAGCAGATAAGCCTCGAACGGCTCGTCGGTGCGGTCGAGTTCGTCGATCAGCAGGATCGGCGCGCCCTCGGGATGCGGCTGCAACGCCTCCAGCAGCGGCCGGCGGATCAGGAACCGCTCGTTGAAAATATCGGCGCCGAGCTGCGAGCGGTCGACCCCGCCCTGCGCTTCGGCAAGGCGGATTTCCATCATCTGGCGGGCGTAGTTCCATTCATAGACCGCCGACGCCGCGTCGAGGCCTTCGTAGCATTGCAGGCGGATCAGGCGCCGGCCGAGAGTCTCCGACAGGACCTTGGCTATCTCGGTCTTGCCGACGCCCGCCTCGCCTTCGCAGAACAAGGGCCTGCCCCGCTTCAGGGCGAGAAAAAGCACAGTGGCGAGACTGCGGTCGGCGATATAGCCGCCCCGCCGCAGCAGCGCGAGCACGTCGTCGATGGAATTGGGCAATGCGGTGGACATCGGAACCCGGTCGAAATTTCGGTGACGATTTGGCGGCGGATACTAGCGGACGCACCCGGGCCGCGATACCGCCGCGACCGCCGCCCGACGCGCCAATTCCGCGCGTTGGCCGCGACGCGTCGCGCGGCTAAGGTTGACCCCGCAACGGGAGAGACGCATGTACGGCGATGGTTTCAAGGACAAGGTCGCGGTGATCACCGGCGGCGCGCGCGGGATCGGTCTGGCGTGTGCCGTGAATCTCGCCCGTCTCGGCGCAAAGGTCGCGCTGTGGGATCGCGATTCCGACAAGGCGACCGAATCGGCCGCCACGCTGCCGGGCGCCGTCGCGGTGGCGGTCGACGTCACGTCGGAAGCCTCAGTCGCGGGCGCGCTGCTCAAGACCGAACGGCGGCTCGGACCGGTCGACATCCTCGTCGCCAGCGCCGGCATCACCGGTCCCAACAAGACCGTCGTCGACTATGGCTTCGACGAATGGCGCCAAGTGATCGATATCAACCTGAACGGCGTGTTCCTGACCAACCGCGTGGTGGCCGCCGGCATGTCGGCTCGCGGATGGGGCCGCATCGTCAACATCGCGTCCATCGCCGGCAAGGAAGGCAACCCGAACGCGTCCGCCTATTCGGCGTCCAAGGCCGGCGTGATCGGGTTGACCAAGTCGCTCGGCAAGGAACTCGCCAACACCGGCGTGCTGGTCAATTGCGTCTGCCCCGCCGCGATCAAGACCGGGATGTTCGAGCAGATGACCGAGCAGCACATCGCTTTCATGCTCTCGAAAATCCCGATGGGCCGCTTCGCCACCGTCGAGGAAGCCGCCGCGATGGTGACGTGGTTGTGCTCGGATCAGTGCAGCTTCAACACCGGCGCGGTGTTCGATCTGTCGGGCGGCCGCGCGACCTACTGAAGGCAGGACACGGCCGACATGGAAAGGGCGGCCACTGGCCGCCCTTTTTCGCTGGACCGGAGCAACCGCGATCAGCCGGCGGCGGCGACCGCGCGTTTGGCCATCACGGTCACCAGATGGGCGCGATATTCGGCGCTGGCGTGGATGTCGCTGTTGAGACCCTCGGCCGGTACCTTGACGTTGGCGACGGCGTCGGCGGACCAGCTCTTGGCCAGCGCCTCTTCCATCGCCTTGACCCGGAACACCGCCGGACCGGCGCCGGTCACCGCGACGCGCGGACCCGACGCGGTCTGGGCCACGAACACGCCGACCATGGCATAGCGCGAGGCCGGGTTCGGGAACTTCATGTAGGCGGCCTTGGTCGCCGTGGGGAAGCTGACCGAGGTGACGATCTCGCCGTCCTTCAAGGCGGTCTCGAACATGCCCTTGAAGAAATCCTCCGCCGCGATCTTGCGCTCGTTGGTCGTGACGGTGGCGCCGAGCGCCACGAGGGCTGCCGGATAGTCGGCCGCCGGATCGTTGTTGGCGACCGAGCCGCCAATGGTGCCGCGGTTGCGGACCTGGCGGTCGCCGATGCCCCCGGCGAGCGCGGCCAGCGCCGGAATCGCCCTGGCGACATCGGCCGAGCTCGCGACATCGGCATGCTTCGTCATGGCACCGATGGTGACACCCGTGGCATCGACCTTGATGCCGACGAGGTCGGAGACACCGGCCAGATCGACGACGTCGGACGGGTGCGCCAGACGCTGCTTGAGCGTCGGGATCAGCGTCATGCCGCCCGACATCAGCTTGCCGTCGGAGGCCTTCTTGACGGCGGCCGCGGCATCGGCGACGGACTTGGGCTTGTGGTAGGCGAAATCGTACATCGCTTTCTCCTGCGAACTTCTGTCAGCGTGCGTTGATGGCCGCCCACACGCGCTGGGGCGTGGCCGGCATTTCGATGCGATCCTGGGCACCCACCTGGGCGAGCGCGTCGCGGACAGCGTTCATCACGGCGGCGGGCGCCGCGATCGCGCCGGCCTCGCCGCAGCCCTTCACGCCCAGCGGATTGTGCGGGCAAGGCGTGGTCTTGTAGCCCAGCGTGAACGAGGGCAGGTCGTCGGCCCGCGGCATCGTGTAGTCCATGTAGGAGCCGCTCAGCAGCTGGCCCGTCGCGTTGTCGTAGGCGGCGGCTTCCATCAACGCCTGGCCGACGCCCTGGGCAATGCCGCCATGGACCTGGCCCTCGACCACCATCGGATTGACGATGTTGCCGAAATCGTCGACCGCCACGAAATGCACGATTTCCACCACGCCGGTGTCGGGGTCGATCTCGACCTCGCAAATCTGCGTGCCCGAGGGATAGGTGAAGTTCGAGGGATCGTAGAAGGCGTTCTCGTCCATGCCCGGCTCGACCTTGTCGATCGGGTAGTTGTGCGGCACGTAGGCGGCGAACACCGCTTGCGCGAGCGGTACGTTCTTGTCGGTGCCGCTGACCTTGAAGGTGCCGTTCTCGAAGACGATGTCGGCTTCGGCGGCTTCCATCAGATGGGCGGCGATCTTCTTGCCCTTGGCGATGATCTTGTCGGCGGCCTTCATGATCGCCGAACCACCGACCGCCAGCGAACGCGAGCCGTAGGTACCCATGCCGAACGGCACCTGGCTGGTATCGCCGTGCACGACCTCGATCTGGTCCATCGGCACGCCGAGCTTGTCGGACACGATCTGCGCGAAGGTCGTTTCGTGACCCTGGCCGTGGCTATGCGAACCGGTCAGGACCTGGACGTTGCCGGTCGGATTGAAGCGCAGCTGGGCGCTTTCCCACTGGCCAACGCCCGCGCCGAGCGATCCAACGACCGCCGACGGCGCCAGGCCGCACGCCTCGATGTAGGACGAAATACCGATGCCGCGCAGCTTGCCCTTGGCCTTGGCGGCGCTCTGGCGGGCGCCGAAACCGGCGTAATCCGACAGCTTCATCGCCTCGTCGATGATCGGCACGTAGTTGCCGGAGTCATAGGTCAGCGCGACCGGCGTCTGGTAGGGGAACGCGGTCGGCGCGATGAAGTTGCGCTTGCGCAGCTCGGCGGGATCCACCCCGATCTCGCGCGCCGCCTTGCTGACGATGCTCTCGACCAGATAGGTCGCCTCGGGACGACCGGCGCCGCGATAGGCATCGACCGGCGTGGTGTGGGTGAAGGCGGCCCGGACGTTCACGTGGATCGCCGGCGTCGTGTACTGGCCCGCCAGCAGCGTGCCGTAGAGATAGGTCGGCACCGCCGTCGCGAAGGTCGACAGATAGGCGCCCATGTTGGCGATCGTGTCGATCCGGAAGCCGGTGAACTTGCCGTCCTTGTCCATCGCGATTTCGGCGTGGGTGACGTGATCGCGACCGTGCGCGTCGGTCATGAAGGATTCGGAACGATCGGCGGTCCACTTGATCGAGCGGCCGACCTTGCCCGCCGCCCAGACGCACAGCGTCTCCTCGGCGTAGATGAAGATCTTGCTGCCGAACCCGCCACCGACATCGGGGGCGATCACCCGCAGCTTGTGCTCGGGAATGCCCAGCACGAAGGCCGACAGCACCAGCCGCGTGACGTGCGGATTCTGGCTGGTGGTGTGCAGCGTGTAGTTGCCGGTGCCCCGATCATACTCGGCGGCGGCGGCCCGCGGCTCCATCGCGTTGGGAATCAGGCGGTTGTTGACGACGTCGATCTTCGTGACGTGGGCGGCCTTGGCGAACGCGGCGTCGACGGCAGCCTTGTCGCCCAGTTCCCAGTCGTAGCAAAGGTTGCCCGGTACGTCGGAATGCACCTGCGGCGCGCCGGCCGACAGCGCCTTCGTCAGGTCGACGATGGCGGGCAGAACCTCGTAGTCGACCTCGATCTTGTCGGCCGCGTCGCGCGCGTTGGCGGCCGTGTCGGCGATCACCATCGCCACCGTGTCGCCGACGTGGCGGACCGTGTCGAGCGCGATCGCGGGATGTCCCGGCGCCTTGTGCGGCACGCCGTGTTTGTCCTTGACCACCCAGCCGCAGATCAGACCGCCGACCTTCGCGTCGGCGGTGTCCTTGCCGGTGAACACCGCCACGACGCCGGCCGACGCCGCGGCCTTCGAGGTGTCGATGCCCTTGATGCGGGCATGCGCGTGCGGCGAGCGCAGGAAGTGCGCGTGGGTGCAGCGCGACAGCTGCAGATCGTCCACGTAGCGGCCGGTTCCGGTGAGGAACCGCCGGTCTTCCTTGCGATGGACGCGATCGCCGATCTTGCTGACGTTGCTCATGGACGCCTCCCTGCGTTGCCCTTGTTTCGTCGGGCGTTGGCTCGGCTGTCTTTTAGACTCCGGCGGCTTTCATCGACGCGGCGCCGGCCACGATGGCTTTCACGATGTTGTGGTAGCCGGTGCAACGGCAGATGTTGCCCTCGAGGCCGTGGCGCACGATATCCTCGGTCACCTGGTAGTTGTTGCGCTTCACGAGGTCGATGGCGCTCATCACCATGCCCGGCGTGCAGAAGCCGCACTGCAGGCCATGATGCTCGCGGAAGGCTTCCTGCATCGGATGCAGCTTCTCGGCGCTCTCGGCCAGGCCCTCGATCGTCGTGACCTTCGCCCCCTCGGCCTGGACTGCGAGGATGGTGCAGGACTTCGCCGACGCTCCGTCGACGTCGACCACGCAGGCGCCGCACTGGCTGGTGTCGCAACCGACATGCGTGCCCGTCAGGCCCATGTGCTCGCGCAGGAACTGGACCAGCAGCGTGCGCGCCTCGACGTTGCCGGACGCGGCCTTGCCGTTCACCGTCATGGAAACGGAAATGGTCATCTGGATTTGCTCCCTACAGACTGATTTCGTTGCGAGGACACGTGCCGGGCGCGCGCATCGTCGAATTTCGGACGCAGCATGGCGGTTCGCCGCCGCGCGGGTCAAGAGAAATGGACGCGACCGCGCTTGCCTAGCGCATCGACAACCACGCGACGATCAGGATCAGCGCGCCGGCGCCGATCACCATCCAGTGCTGCAAGCCGCGCTTCGCGAAATCGGTCGGCGGCACCGATGGCGCGGACGCGGACGTCGCGGCCGCGACGGAGGACTGCTCGACCACTTCGGGCGTGCCCACCACCTCGGCGAACTTGCCGAAGAATTCGTCGGCGAGCTTCTTCGCGGTGCCGTCGATCAGGCGGGCACCGACCTGGGCGATCTTGCCGCCAACCTGGGCATCGGCGACGTAGTTCAGGATCGTCTCGGCGCCGTCGGTCCGCAGCGTCACCACGGCACCGCCCTTGGCGAACCCCGCGGGGCCGCCCTGCCCCTCGCCGCTGATGCGATAGCCGTTCGGCGCGTCGATATCCGACAGGGTTACCTTGCCGCCAAACTTCGCGCTGACTGGCCCGATGCGCATGCGGACCTGCGCCTTCAGCTCGTTGTCGGCGGTCTTCTCCAGCGTCTCGCAGCCGGGAATGCAGGCCTGCAGGATGACGGGATCGTTGAGCGCTTCCCAGACTTTCTGCTGGGGTGCCGCGATCCGGTATTCGCCCTTGAATTCCATGACGCTTTCCTTGCGATCGGTCGGGAGCGGCGGGGCGCCCCTACCACTTGGATGTATACGATTCCGGCGGCGGCTCCGCGAGCGGCGAGCGCCACGACACGTAGATGGTGGCGAGGAACGGGATCGACAACAGGATCGCTTCCAGGGCGAACCAGTTGGCCTGCCCGTTCCAGAACAGCGCGCCGAGCACCCAATGACCGCCGTCGGACGCGGTCCAGATGCCGGCCCGTCCATCATGCATCTTGACGGCGCCCTCGGTGATCACCAGCGCGACGGCGCCGACGATCAGCCCCAGCGAGAGCAGGATTTCCGGCAGGACCGGCGCGAAGCGGCTGAAGGCCGGATCGAGCCGCACGTAGCCGCGGCTGCCGTCGAAGCCAAGCAAGCGCCCAAACGACAGCGTCTTGGCGAACCGGTCGGTGCGTGCCACGGCTCCGGTGCGCGCCACGGTGAGCAGCTTCCACGCCATCAGCACGATGGTCGGCAGGATGAAGTCGCGGATCGGGAAATCGCGATAGCGGCCATCGAAAGCAATCGCGAATCCACCCTCGCCCAGCCGGACGTAGGCGATGTGCCAGTCGATCGTCAGCATGACCAGGTGGAAGACGCACAGGCAGGCCAGGGCAACGTAGAGCACCTGCGCCATCAGGTCGGGCCGCCGCAACAGCCCGAAACGCGGCAACGCCCGCCACGCCGTCCAGGACTCGCGGACGCGCGCGCCATAGAGCGACGGATCGGTCAGACGTCCCGTGAGACTGTCGCCAATGCCGCGCAGCAAGGCGTATCCGAACGCGATCGACAGAAGGAGCCAGAACAGCATCCCTGCCAGCCGCATGCCATAGAAGGCATGTCCGTGGTTGTGCCACGTCGAACCGACGACCGCCGTCGTCACCGCTTGCGCGAACACCGCGAACGCCAGGATCGCGGCTGCCCCCGGCTTGCGCTTCAGTCCGGCGAAGCCGACGATTATCAGTCCCGCCGCGATGCTCGACACGGCGAACAGCATCCGCCACTCGGGCTCCGCCGACACTGGCTGGCCGGCCCTGAACTTCTCCACGCGGTCGGGCGTGAACAGGCCCCATGCCGCGCCGACGCTGCCTTCCTGGTGGCTCTTCCATTGCTGGTCGAAGGCCTCGATCACGTTGTATTCGAAGCCATGTTTCTCGGCGAGCGCCTTGAACAGCGAGAAGTAGCGCACCTGCTCGACCCGGCCCGGCACGGCGTCGGCGCGCTGCCGTCCGGTGCTCGGCCAGCCGGTCTCGCCGATCACGATGCGCTTGCCAGGAAACGCCGCCTTCACGCGATTGTAGATGTCGACGATGTGCTTCTCGATCCGCGACGATCCGTCGGGGTTGCGCCGGTCGAGCCCGATCGGCTCGTCCTCCCAGTAGGGCAGCAGATGCACCGTGACGATGTCGACCTCGTCGGCGATCTCGGGATTGCGCAACCAGAATTCCCAGACGTCGGCATAGGTCACGGGCTGCTTCACCGCCGCCTTCACCATCCGGATGTAGCGGATCAGCTGCGAAGCCGAGAGGTCCTTGCGCAGCAGCACCTCGTTGCCGACGATCACCCGGTCGATGCTGTCGGGATAGCGGTTGGCATGATCGACCAGCGCCGATATCTGCTCCAGGTTCTCCCGTTCGACGCCGTTCATCCAGGCGCCGTGCCAGACCTTGAGTCCGTAGCGCCCGGCCAGCCGCGGTACCGCCTCCAGCCCTTCGAGGCTGCTGTAGGTGCGGATCGCGGTCGCCTTGCCCTGCATCAGCTGCAGATCCGCCTCGATCTGGCGCACGTTGGGAAAAGAGCGCGTGAGCGGACTCTGTCCCGGCCGATAGGGCGCGAAGGACACGGCTTGCAACGGCCCCGCCTTCCACGCCGGGATTTCCACCGGCCGGTTGGGTAGCCACCACCAGGCATAGTTCGCTGTCGCCACCAGGACGAACGCGACGATCGCAAAAAGGGCTCGCATGCGCCCGGTTTTAGCAGGATCGAACCGCCACGCGAGGCGAAAATCGCCGTCGAGTCCGGAGGTCGCGCCCGATCAGGTCCGCAGGGTCAGGCCGCCATCGACCACCAGACCGTGGCCGGTGATGAAGTCGGCGTCGTCGCACGCCAGCAACAGGGCGCCGCGGGCAAGGTCGATTGGCTGACCAAGGCGTCGCAACGCCGCCTTCTTCGCCCAGATCTCGGCGATCTCCGGCTTGTCGAAATTGCCCTTCGTCATGCCGCTGTAGACGGCGCCGGGAAGAATGTAGTTGGCGGTGATGCGGAACTTGCCGAGTTCCAGCGCCAGCGTGCGGGTCAGCCCCGCCACGCCGGCCTTCGACGCGCAGTAGGCCGCGAGCCCGTAATCTGTGTCTTCGGCCATCACGGACGCCGTGTTGATGATGCGGGCGCGGCCCTTCTCGGCCGCCCGCGCGCGGAGATGCGGGATCGCCTCGCGACAGATCCGGAACATGGCGCGCACGTTGACGCCCATGACCCGATCCCACTCCTCGTCGGCCATTTCCTCGACGAAGGTGCGGCCGCTGACTCCGGCGTTGTTGAACACGATGTCGATGGCACCGAACTGCCGCACTGCCGCGGCGACGATGTCGGCCGGCGCGTCCTTGCCCGTCACGTCGACCGCCAGCGGCGCGATGGCGGCGACGCCCTCGTGCGCGGTATCGATCGCCGAACCCGGCCGGTCGACCGCGAGCACCCGGGCGCCTTCCTCGGCGAACAGCCGAGCGCTCGCCGCGCCAATGCCGGACGCAGCCCCCGTCACGATCGCGATCTTGCCCGCCAGCCTGTCGTGAGACATCGACATCTCCTCCCGGTTCGTGCCCTCGCGGCGATCAGCGCGTATGGATCACGACCTTGCCCGTGGCTTTGCGCGACAGCAGCGCGTTCATCGCGTCGGCCGCCTTCTCGAGCGGGAACGTCATCGAGATATGGGGCTTGAGCTTGCCTTCCTGGACCCAGGCGAACATCTCGTCGAAATTCTTCTGTGCTTCCTTCGGATCGCGCGAGCGCCAGGCGCCGTAGAACACGCCGCGCACGTCGCAGCTCTTGAGCAGCGCCAGATTGGCCGGCAACTGGGGAATGCGGCCGGACGCGAAGCCGACCACCAGCAGGCGCCCGAGCCAGTTGATCGAGCGAATCGCCTCGTCGAACGCATCGCCGCCGACGGCGTCGTAGATAACGTCCGCGCCCTTGCCGCCGGTCAGTTCCTTGACCTTGTCGCGCAGCTTTTCCCTGGTGTAGTTCACGAACATGGTGGCGCCGTACTTGCGGCAGATTTCCATCTTCTCGTCGGAGCCCACCGCGGCGATCACCTTGGCTCCCATGCGCACGCCGAGTTCCACGGCCGTCAGCCCGACACCGCCGGCGGCACCCAGCACCAGCAAGGTCTCGCCCGGCTTCAACTCGCCGCGCTGCTTGAGCGCGTAGTAGCTGGTGCCGTACGTCATCGTGAAGGCGGCCCCCTCGTCGAACGTCATGTTGGCGGGCATCTTCAGCAGATTGCCGACCTCGGTCACGACCTCGTCGGCGTAACCGCCGCTGCCGATCATCGCGATGACCCTGTCGCCGACCGCGAAGCCCGCGACACCAGCTCCGACCTCGCGGACGACGCCACCAACCTCGTGGCCCGGCGCGAAGGGGCGCGGCGGCTTGAACTGGTACTTGTCGGCGATGATCAGCGTATCGGGGAAGTTCACGCCCGCCGCGTGAACGGCGACCCTGACCTGGCCGTTGGCGAGCGGCTGCGAGGGCAGATCGCGCATCACCAGACTCTCGGGCCCGCCCGGTAGATCGCTCATCATCGCGCGCATGGTCGTCGTCTCCTGTCCTGAAGGCTCGTGGCTACACTGATTGATACGACAGGGTCCGGCCGCCGCCCAGCCGTCAATTCCGCAGGGCGCGCGTGCCTCGCGTCGTCCGCCGCCGACAACGGACGGCGACGGACATCGCCCGCGGAAATCCGCGCGAGGTTGCGTCCGCGACGCGCGACGCGCAGTGTACCTCGCTCCCGCCGGAAACCCGTGCCAGAACAGGCCGATGCTCGAAGATCTGGAACTCTCGCTGCGAACGTTCGTGATGGCCCATCGTCACTGGGCAGGGCCGGTTGTCTTCGGGCTGGCGTTCGGCGAGTCGCTGGCGTTCGTCGGGATGCTTCTGCCGGCGACAACGATCCTCGTGTTCGTCGGGGTGATGATAGGCCAGGGCACGCTCGACTTCTGGTGGATCGTGCTTTGGGCCGTGCCGGGCGCGGCGCTCGGCGACTGGCTGAGCTACTGGATCGGTCGTCGGTTTCGCCATTCGATCGCCGGACTTTGGCCCTTCAGCAGCCACCCGGCAACACTCGCCCACGGCTACGCGTTCTTCGCCCGCTGGGGCGTGGCCAGCGTGTTTCTCGGCCGTTTTTTCGGCCCGGTGCGGGCCGCCATTCCACTCGTGGCGGGCATCATGGACATGCGCTCCACTCCGTTCCAGATCGCGAACTGGGCCTCGGCCGTGATCTGGGCGCCGTCGTTGCTGATCGTCGGCATGATCGGCGATGTCGTTTACGTACGCCTGCGTGAATGGACCTCGGGCTGGGCGGCGCTGGCGATCCTGATCGGGCTATGCACGATCGGCGGGTTTGTCTGCCGCCATCTCGTGGCGCGTCGCCGGGCTACCCGGAACTGACGGCACCAGGCTGGATTTTCGCCGCGGCCGGCCTACTCCACCATCCGCCGGCGTTCGGCGGAGCCGACCATCTGCCATGCCGCCAGGCGCAGCACTTCGGCGCCACCGCTGGCTTCGGCGTTCATGTCGCGCACGATCACCGGTCCACGCAGGCGCGGCGGTTCGGCGGCGGCGCGGCCAGCCGAGGGACCTTCGGCCGGCGGCCTGGTTTCGTGCAGGGCGACCTGGTCGTGCGGATAGACCGGATCGATGGCGATCCGCCTGCCGAACAGGCGGTTCTCGGCCCGGATCAGGGCCTCGATGGCGATATCGACCGTGCCGCCCTCGACCACCCCGAACGCATTGGCGACGGCCCGCGGCAGGAACAGGCGTCTTGTCTCGTCGAAGGCGGTGTCGAATTCGTGCCGACATTCACTGGCCGCCTTGCCCGGCCGCGCGATCGAGCGCAACCGGCAACGCAGCGCCCCCTGCCGGCCGATGATCGGCGACAGCGTCTCGGGCAGGCGGACGAAGAAGCGCTCCTCGTCGTAGGAGGCCCGTACCTTGAAACCAATCAATTCAGCGCCCACGGCTCCAGCCCCCGGCCAGTGACTACTCGACGTCATTCAACGCCAATGCCTGTGGATATACCAGAGTCATCCCCAGGCACGGACTCTGGATAAGCTGTGGATAAGCCTCCGGTCGCCGTGGAATTCGCGGCGGAATAACGCCGCCGGGCTCAATAAGACCTTGGCAATCCCAGCACGTGCTCGGCGACGAAGTTGAGCACCATGTTGGTCGAGATCGGCGCCACCGTGTAGAGGCGCGCCTCGCGGAACTTGCGTTCGATGTCGTACTCCTCGGCGAACCCGAAACCGCCATGCGTCTGCACGCAGGCCTCGGCGGCGGCCCAGGCGGCTTCCGAGGCCACCATCTTGGCCATGTTGGCCTCCGCACCCGCGTTGATGCCGGCCTCGAACATGGCCGCGGCCTTGCGCACCATCAGGTCGGCGGCCTCGATCTGGGTGTAGGCGCGCGCGATCGGATACTGGACACCTTGGTTCGGGCCGATCGGGCGGCCGAACAGCTTGCGTTCCTTGGCATAGTTCACGGCCTTTTCGATGAACCAGCGGCCATCTCCCACCGACTCCGAGGCGATCAGCACGCGTTCGGCGTTCATGCCCGAGAGGATGTAGCGGAAACCCTTGCCTTCCTCGCCGATCAGGTTCTCGGCCGGAACCTCCATGTCGTCGAAGAAAACCTCCGTGGTGTTGTGGTTCATCATGGTGCGGATCGGCTTGATCGTCAGGCCCTTGCCGAGCACCGTGCGCATGTCGACCAGGAACACCGACAGGCCATCGGTCCGCTTGGCCTCGGTCCCCTTGGGCGTCGTGCGCGCCAGCAACAGCATCAGATCGGAATGCTCGGCCCGGCTGGTCCATACTTTCTGGCCGTTGACGACATAGGTATCGTTGTTCTTTTTCACCGCCGTGGTGCGCAGGCTGAGCGTGTCGGTGCCGCTGCTCGGCTCGGTGACGCCGAACGCCTGCAGCCGCAATTCGCCGGTCGCGATTTTCGGCAGATAGCGGGTCTTCTGGTCGGCGTTGCCGTGCCTGAGCACGGTGCCCATGATGTACATCTGGGCGTGGCAGGCGCCGGCGTTGCAGCCCGACCGGTGGATTTCCTCCAGCACCGCCGACGCGGCCGAAATCCCCAGCCCTGCCCCGCCGTACTCCTCCGGAATCAGGATCGACAGCCAGCCCGCCTCGGTCAGCGCCTTCACGAACGCGGTCGGATAGCCGCGATCCCGGTCGAGCTGCCGCCAGTAGGCGCCGTCGAATTTCTGGCACAGCTGGCGCACGGCGGCCCGGATTTCGGGGTGCGTCGGCGCGTAGGGGTTCTCGGCGGGGCTCTCGGCGGCGGGCGTGCTGGACATGGCGTTGGTCGTCTTCCCTGGTCGGCGGGTTCGCGCCTCCCGGCGGAGGCGCGGCGGCCCGTCATAGTGACGCCCCGCGTCTCCCGCAACGCCGCGCGGCGCGATCCCGGGAATGGCTCCCATCCGGTCGCCGCCGTCCCGTCGCCGTGATACATGCCCGCCGCGACGCCACCGAGGCCGGCGGCGGCGCGGCGGAGGTGTCGGGGCGATGGGTGTCGGGTTGAAGCGGTCGATAGGCGTCCTCGCGGCGTATCTGGTCCCCATCGTCGTGCTCGAGCTGGCGGTCCAGGCGATCGCCGGCGTCGGCCCGCTGGGACCGCTTGGCTTCGGCACCCAGCCGGAAATGGTCGGCCTGCAAGTCCCGTCCCGGTGCGTCGCGGCACATCCTGGGCGCCTCTACGCCGATCGGCCGAACGCGTCGGTCGAGTTCTGCGCCGACTCCTGGGGCACCATCGAGCCGACCTCCGTCTCGGGCGCCAGGGCGGCCCGCCGGCAACGTCCATCGACACCGGTCTTGCTGGTGTGCGGGGGGTCGACCTCGGAAGCCAACCTCGTCTCGCCACCGGACCGCTGGCCCGCCAGCGCCGCCCGTATCGCGGGGCTGCCGGTGGTCAACGCCTCGCGCAGCGGCAAGACGCTGCTGGGCTGCGTCGACACCATCGATTTCGCGCTGACGCACCTCCCCGGTGGCCAGGACACGACGATCGCGATCGTCACCAGTCTCAACACGCTGGGAACCTTCATGGGCGCCCGCGCCGCGCTCGACGCGGGTGGGCTCTGGGTGCCGCCGCTCGACTGGTCGTTGGGTCGGCCGGAGCCGATCCGTCGCTGGCTGCCGGGGATGGTCCATCTCGTGTCCCTCGTCGGCCACGCGCTTGCACCGCCACCGACCGGCACGACCTACGCCGACGCGCTGGCCGCCGGTTGCTGCCACATGGCGGCCGAAGCGAACCGGGACGCCCAGAAGCGCTTCGACTGGGACGACCCGCGCAACCTCGCCTTCTACCGCACCTTCGTGGAAGTCCGGCTCGACCGGCTCGACGGAATTCTGTCCAGACACGGCGTCGCGCGACAACGGGTGGCCGTCGTCCAGGAGCCCAACGCGTATGGCGCCGGCCCGTCCATGCCGCACACCGCGTCCGATTTCCGCCAACGCCTGCGCGGGATCGACGGCGCGGTGCTGGATCTCGAACGCGCCGCCGCCATCCTGGCGATCTACGACGACATCTACCTCGAAGCCGCCCGCGGCCGCGGCTACCGGGTCCTGCCATCGGCCGGACTCGATCTGCCCGCCTCGGCCTTCTACGACGCCGCCCACATGACCGCGCCGGGTGCCCGGCTGCATGGCGAGAAGCTGGCGGCGCGCCTTGCCGAGGCGGGGCTGTTCCCGCCGCGTTGAGTGGTCAGGCGCGGAGCGCCGGCATGATCTCGCGCGCGAACAGTTCGGCCGAACGCGCCGATGCCGTCGCCGGCAGATCGCCGAACGCGAGCCGGCACAGGAAGTAGTTGGCGCCCGACTCCGCGATCTGTTTGCGCACCGCGTCCCTGACGGTGGCGACCGTTCCCACGATCATGTAGCCGGCGTCGCGCGCCGCCGCGACGTCGCGCGGAATGGCGATATTGGGCGGCATCTTGCCGTGCTGCTTCCACAGCAGATGCAGGTGGTCCCACCACATCTCCATCGGCCGGCGCGCCAGGTCCAGCGCCTCGGCGTCGGTGTCTGCGATCACGACGTGCCGGCTGATGCCCATCAGCGGCAGCGAGGCCTGGTCGCGGCCAAGCGAGTCCCATTCGCGGCGATAGGCGTCGGAGAGGCCGCGCATGCCGGCAGCCGTGACGTTGCTGATCAGGTTGACGCCATCGCGGGCGGCGCGCGCGACCGTCTCCGGCGTCGAGCCGCCGAACCACAGCGGCGGATGGGGCCGCTGGCGCGGCTGCATCACCATCGGCACCTTGTCGAAGCTGAAATGCTTGCCGGCGTGGGTCAGCGTCTCCTGCGTCAGACCCTTGAGCACGATCTCCAGCACTTCGTTGTAGATCGACACCGATTGGGCGGCATCGACGCCGAAATAGCCGATCTCGATGGGCGAGATGCCGCGCCCGACGCCCAGTTCCAGCCGCCCGCCGCTCATCTGGTCGAGCATGCAGATTTCGTCGATCAACCGCAGCGGATGATAGAGGCTCAGCGTGTAGACGAGGGGCCCCAGGCGCATTCGTTTGGTGCGCTGGGCGACCGCCGACAGATAAACGCTCGGCGAAGCCGCGATGCCCAGCGGCGTCGCGTGGTGCTCGGCCAGGTGGTAGGTGCGAAAGCCGAGCCGGTCGTAGAGTTCCGCGAGTCCGAGCCGCTCCTCGAACTGTTGACCCAGCGAGACCGTGCCGCGATCCATGTGGTCGAAAACACCGAACTGCATGTACGTTTTTCCTTCAGCGATCGAGGTCGGCCGCGCGGCGCACGGCGGCGATCACGCGGGCATGGCGGGGATGGGCGAAGCCATCGACCGACGCGGCCCTGACGCCCGCGACGGGATCGCCGGCCGGTCCGTCGCGCACCATCCGCTCGAGAATGGCGAGATCGCGCTCGGCGTTCAGCGTGCGCGTGAGCGGTTCCGCCAGATCCGGTCGCAGCACGGCCAGCGCCGCCAGCAACCCGTAGGCGCCCCAGTTCGACACGCCGGCGACGACCAGGCAATCGGCCGGCGTCGTGCTGGCTATGTCCGCGCCGTGCGGCACCGATCGGGCGATCAGCTCGCGCGGCAGCGCCCCCATGCCGATTTCGTTGCCGCCGTCGCCGATGGCGAGCCGTCGCCAGTCGCCGGCCAGGAACAGGTCGTCGAGCGGCGCGGTCCAGCGCGACACGTCCTCGCCGCGCATGTTGCGTGGCTTGCGGTCTCTCGAGCGGCCGCAGCGTTCGATGCTGAGCGCGTGCGTCACGCCATCGGCCTTCCAGGCATCGACGACCCGCGCCATGCCAGCCCGTACGCCGTGGCGGACCGGGACCACGTCGAGCGCGGCGCGGCCCGTCGCGTCGGCGCCGGCCAGCGCCGCGGCGACGGCGTCGACGCACACCTCGTCGGTCGCCACCCGCACCCCCCAGCCGGCGGCGAGGAAGCCCGCGGCGAGATGGGCGGCGCCGACCGGCCCGTCGGTTTCCGCCATCGGCGGCGTCAATCGCCACGGCACGAAGAAACCGGTGAGGATCCCGACGCGGGGCGACGGCGCCGCGGCGAGATCGACGGCCATCCGGGCGAGATTCCCCACCGTGGCCTTCATCAGCGGCGCGGCACCCCGGCCGACTTCGCGACACACGATCCGCTCGATCGCGGCGATGCGTTCGTCGGTGGTCGCGGCAATATCTGGCGTCGTCGTCATGCCCTCACTCTATCCACGAAGCCGGTCGCGTCCACCCTGCTTCTCCATCGCCACGTGGACACCGTCCCAGACCGGCGGAGGATCGGCCAGCAATTCCGCCAGCCGGGACGCCATCGCCGCATGGTATCCGTCGGCCCACGCCTCGCCTTCCGCTGCTCGCCGGGCCAGATCGAGGCGATCCCGGGCGGCCGCGAAATCGCCTGCCCGGCAGGCGACGAGGAACGATTCCTGCGCCTGCAGGCGCGCCGCGAAAGACAGCCACGCCGCCGCCGTCGAGTCGCCGACCAGCGCGTGGATGCGTACCGGCTCGGTCTTGCCCTCGACCCTGATCGGGTCGAGTTCCGCCAACGCAAGTCGCCGGCCGCCTTGCGCGTCGCCACGGTCTCGGTAATTTGCAACCGCTCGATCGCGCCCGGCCACGCCGGCGGGAACTCCCGCGGGGCGTCGGCCGCGGCGAAGCCATGCTTGCGGGCAGGCGCGCGTCGCCCCGCTTCGGCCGCGAATCCGAAACCGGCCACGACCTTCGCGCCGGCCATGGAGGCAGCCAGCACCATGTCGTTGTCGGGAAACGACGCGACGATGCGCTGGACCGTCGCGGGATCCGCGAAGCCGGCGAGATCGCGCGCCAGACGCGGGATCGACAACCGGTCGGGCTCGGCGAACAGCACGTCGAAAGCGGCGACGGCGGCCCCCTGCTCGACCAGCCGGTTGACGAGGCGCGCGACTGTCGTGCGGGGCCACGGCCACTGCCCCAGCGTCGCCAGCGACGCCTCGTCGATATCGACGATGCGCATCGGCACGTCGCCGGCGAAATCGCGGGGCTTGATCCGCTGGAAACCGTCGAACGCGAAACCCCGCACCCGAGCGACGCCCGGCGGATCGATGGAGCGAACCGCCAGCGCCGCCACCAGCACGACCAGCGCGTCGAGCCAGCGCGACTGCCTGCCCACTCCCGCCAATGCTCGCCGAACGCCCGCAACCGCCAATGACAA
>CAMDVZ010000052.1 GCA_945878895.1 Caenispirillum bisanense
TATCATTTCCGGACACTCCGCCGGGAAGAGAAATCAGACCCCGTCCAATGCCGCCACGACCGCCGCGGTCGCCTCGGCCGTCGTGGCGGTACCGCCGAGATCGCGCGTCAGCGCGGTGCCTTCGCCCGTGACGCGCTCGATGGCGCGCATCAGACGGGCGGCGGCTTCCTTTTCGCCGAGATGATCCAGCATCATCACCCCCGACCAGAAGGTGCCGATCGGATTGGCGATGCCCTTGCCCATGATGTCGAACGCGGAACCATGGATCGGCTCGAACATCGAGGGATACTTCCGCTCCGGATTGACGTTGCCGGTCGGCGCGATGCCGATGCTGCCGGCCAGCGCCGCGGCGAGGTCGCTGAGAATATCGGCATGCAGGTTGGTGGCCACGATGGTGTCGAGACTCTCGGGCCGGTTCACCATCCGCACCGTGGCGGCGTCGACCAGTTCCTTGTCGACCGACACGTCCGGAAAATCGCGCGCCGCCTCGGCCGCGATCTCGTCCCACAGCACCATGCCGTGGCGTTGCGCGTTCGACTTGGTGATCACCGTCAGCTTCTTGCGTGGTCGCGAGCGCGCCAGATCGAAAGCAAAGCGCATGATGCGCGCGACGCCCGCGCGGGTGAAGATCGACACCTCGGTCGCGATCTCCCCGGGATGGCCGCGATGGGATCGGCCACCTTGACCGGCATACTCGCCCTCGCTGTTCTCGCGCACGATCACCCAGTCGAAACGGCCAGGCTTCGTGTCGGCGAGCGGGCTGCGCAGACCCGGCAGGATGCGGGTCGGACGCACGTTGGCGTACTGGTCGAAGCCCTGGCAGATTTTCAGCCGCAGCCCCCACAGCGTGACGTGGTCGGGCACGTGCGGATCGACGACGGCGCCGAAATAGATCGCGTCGAACGGCTTCAGCGTGTCGAGGCCATCGTCGGGCATCAGCAGGCCGGTGCGGCGGTAGAGGTCGGAGCCCCAGTCGAAGTCCGTGAAGTCGATGCGGAATTCGTTGCTCAGGCGCGCCAGCCGTTGCAGCACCTCGACGCCTGCGGGAATCACTTCCTTGCCGATGCCGTCGCCGGGAATGGCGGCGATCCTGTATTCGCGCACGTCGTGGACTCCTGTCGCTTATCTCGATGTCCGACGATAGCGCCGCGAGGAGCCGCGCGCACTTCCATCGTGCGGGAGGCTCGCGTATAAGCCGCGCGCCCGCCGGCCTGTGTCGCCGGAAGGGGCCGGAGAAGCGAATGACAAGTATTTCCCGAGGCATGGCGTTGGCCATCGCCGCCATGGTCGCCGTGGTGGCGCTCAGCAACTACACGGTCCAGTTTCCGATCAACGCCTGGTTGACGTGGGGCGCCCTGATCTATCCGCTGACGTTCCTCGTCACCGACATCGCCAACCGCGCCTGGGGACCCTCGCGCGCCCGTACCATCGTCTATGTCGGCTTCGCCGTCGGCGTGCTGTTGTCGGGCGCGCTGGCGCCGTGGCGCATCGCCGTGGCATCGGGGATCGCGTTCATCGTCGGCCAGCTGCTCGACATCGCGGTGTTCGACCGCCTGCGGCGCGGTACGTGGTGGCAGGCGCCTTTCGTGGGATCGGCGCTGGGCTCGATCGTCGACACGGTGTTGTTCTTCGGCATCGCTTTCGTCGGCGTCATGCCGCTGATGCCGCAGACGCAAGGCCCGTCCGTCGTCACGCTGACGCTCGGCGATCTGATCCTGAAGCTGGCGCTGGCGCTGGTCCTTCTGGCGCCGTTCCGGGCACTGATGGGCCGCGTCCTGCCGCTCGAAGCGCGCGCCTGAGACACCGGGGATGCGCGTCGACCTGTTCGATTTCGAACTGCCGGCCGAGCGCATCGCGCAACGACCGGCCAGCCCGCGCGATTCGGCGCGGCTGCTCGACGTCGACGGCGACGCGCTGGCCGACCGGACGATCCGCGACCTGCCGACGCTGCTGCGCGCGGGCGACCTGCTGGTGCTCAACGACACCCGCGTCGTGCCCGCCCGCCTGACCGGCGTGCGACCCGGCGGCGCGGGCCGCAGCGACGTGCGTTGCGAGGTCCTGCTGGTGCGTCGGCTCGGCGACGGGTTGTGGCGTTGTTTCGCGCGGCCGGGAAAGCGGCTGCGCGCGGGCGACACGATATCGTTCGGGGCGGGATTGTCGGCGGTCGTCAGGACCAAGATCGCCGACGGTGCCGTCGACATCGCTTTCGATCTCGACGACGCGGCGCTGATGGCCGCGCTCGACTCGCACGGCGCGATTCCGCTGCCGCCCTACATCCGGGGCGGCGTCGCGGACGCCAGCGACCGCGACGACTACCAGACGATCCACGGCCGCGTCGCCGGCGCCGTCGCGGCGTCGACGGCGGGCCTGCATTTCACGCCGGACCTGATGGCCGCGCTCGACCGTGCCGGCATCGCGCGAACCACGATCACGTTGCATGTCGGCGCCGGCACCTTCCAGCCGGTGCGCGCGGAAGACACCGACGACCACGTCATGCACGCCGAATGGGCCTCGATCGGGCCAGACGCCGCCGAGGCGATCGCGCGTACCCGGAGCAATGGCGGCCGGGTCGTCGCGGTCGGCACGACGTCGCTGCGCATTCTCGAAAGCGTCGCCGCCGCGCACGACGGGCGGGTCGTGGCGTGGAGCGGCGATACCTCGATTTTCATCGTGCCGGGCTACCGGTTCGCGATCGTCGACCTGTTGCTGACCAACTTCCATTTGCCGCGCTCGACGCTGTTCATGCTGGTGTCGGCCTTCGCCGGCCTCGGGCGGATGCGGGCGGCCTACGCGCACGCCATCGCCGGAGGCTACCGCTTCTATTCCTACGGCGATGCCTGCCTGTTGCACCGGAGCGAGCCCTCGTGAGCACGACATTCGAGTTGCTGGCCAGCGACGGCGCCGCGCGGCGCGGCCGCGTCGGCACCGCGCACGGCACGATCGAGACACCGGCTTTCATGCCGGTCGGTACCGCCGCCACCGTCAAGGCGATGCGACCGGAGTCGGTGGCGGAAACCGGAGCCGAGATCGTGCTCGGCAACACCTATCATCTCATGCTGCGGCCCGGCGCCGACCGGATCGAGCGGCTGGGCGGCCTGCATGCCTTCATGAACTGGCCGAAGCCGATCCTCACGGATTCCGGTGGCTTCCAGGTGATGTCGCTGTCGAAGCTGCGCAAGCTCGACGAGGGCGGCGTCACCTTCCGCTCCCACGTCGATGGCTCGACCCACCGCCTGACGCCCGCGGTGTCGATCGGCATCCAGCGCCAGCTCGACGCCGACATCGCGATGTCGTTCGACGAATGCACGCCCTTCCCGGCGGACGAGGAGACGGCGGCGAAATCCATGCGCCTCTCGATGCGCTGGGCGGCGCTGGGACGCGAGGCCTTCGTGGAGCGGGCGGGCTACGGCCTGTTCGGCATCGTCCAGGGCGGCGTGCATGAATCGCTGCGCCTCGAATCGGCAGCCGCCCTGGTCGGCATCGGCTTCGACGGCTACGCCGTCGGCGGTCTCGCGGTCGGCGAGGGCCAGGAGACGATGTTCGCGACGCTCGACTTCACCGTGCCGGCGCTGCCCACGAACAAGCCGCGCTATCTGATGGGCGTTGGCCGTCCGGCCGACATCGTGGGCGCGGTGCGGCGCGGCATCGACATGTTCGATTGCGTCATGCCCACGCGGGCGGGCCGCACCGCCCAGGCCTTCACCCGGCGCGGCGAACTGAACCTGCGCAACGCCCGCCACCGCGACGATCCGCGTCCACTCGACGAGGGCTGCGCCTGTCCGGCCTGCGTCGGACACGGCCGCGCCTACATCCACCACCTCGTGCGCAGCGACGAGATACTCGGCGCCATGCTGCTGACCTGGCACAATCTGCACTTCTACCAGGATGTCATGCGTGGCCTGCGCGGCGCCATCGAGACCGCGACGCTCGACGCCTGGACCGCCCGCTTCGAGGCCGATCAGGCGCTGGGCGATATCGAGGCGCTGGCCGATCCAGTCGCGGACTGACCACCCTTCAGCGCGACCGGCCCAGCCTCGCCGTCCGCCGGCAGGCGCCATCCGTTTCGGCCACCGCGATCGCCGCACCCTCGACCTTGCCGGCCCATTTCGCGCCTTCTCGTTCCCGGCCACGCATGGCGCGCAGCCCCGTCAGGCGGAGGACGCCATCGGCGGCGACGCGGCCATGCAGCTGCCACAAGGCCGGCGGCGCGGGCAACTGCTCGCCCTTCTTGCCCGCGACCTTCGCCTGGCCGGTGTCGCGTTCGCTGGCGACGCCAACCACGACGCCGCCCTCGATCTCGAGTTTCACGCTCAGCGCGGGGCACGTCGCGGCATCGCTGGTCCCCGACCAGGCGCCGTCGGCCGGGCTGACCGCGACGCGGTCGGTCACCGGCTCCGGTCGCGTCTGCGCCGCCACCGGCGCCGCGGACAGGCCGAACAGCGCGAGCGCCACGACCGCGATCGCTGTCATCGCCGGCCGAACAGCCGCTCGATGTCGTTGCGTTTCAGTTCGACGTAGGTCGGCCGGCCATGGTTGCACTGGCCGGAATGGGGCGTGGCTTCCATCTGGCGCAACAGCGCGTTCATTTCGTCGAGCGTCAGGCGCCGTCCGGCACGGACCGATCCGTGACAAGCCATCGTGCCGCACACTTCCTCCAGTCTTTCCTTGAGCGACAGATGGTCGCCGAATTCCGCCAGTTCGTCTGCCAGATCGCGCACCAGCCCCGCGATGTCGGCATCGCCCAGCAACGCCGGCGTTTCGCGCACCGCGATGGCGCCGAGACCGAACGACTCGACGATCAACCCCAGTTCGGCGAGCTGGCTCGCGCGCGCCACCAGCCGGCGCGCCGCGTCCTCGCCCAGCTCGACGATTTCCGGGATCAGCAAGGTCTGGCGCTTCACGCCGGCCTGCGCCAGCGAATCCTTCATCCGCTCGTAGACCAGCCGCTCGTGGGCGGCGTGCTGATCGACGATCACGACGCCATCCTCGGTCTGAGCCACGATGTAGGTGCCGTGCAGCTGCGCCCGCGCCGCACCCAACGGGTACCGGCGGAGATCCTCGACCGGCGCCGTGCCGTCGCTGGCCGCCGCAGCGCGCTCGGCCTGCGGCGCGAAGAAAGCGCCGGCGGCTTCGGCAAGGCCCGGCGAATAACGCGGCGCGAAGGACGTCTGCGGCCAGCCACCGCCGCCGCCCATGCCGGCAGTCATCGGCAACCCGCCCAACGGCCGGGCGGCGCCAAGCGCCGCGGCCGAGACCGTCGTGCTGGCGCGGTGACCAGCAGCGGCCAGCGCGTTGCGGATGGCGCCCACGATCAGGCCGCGCACGATGCCGGCGTCGCGAAAGCGCACCTCGGTCTTGGCGGGATGCACGTTGACGTCGACCTGGCCTTGCGGGGCCTCGAGGAACAGCGCCACCAGGGGATGGCGGTCGCGCGCGAGAAAGTCCTGGTAGGCACCGCGCACCGCACCCGCGAGCAGCTTGTCGCGCACCGGCCTCCCGTTGACGAACAGATACTGATGCTGCGCGTTGCCGCGATTGAGCGTCGGCAGGCCGACATGGCCGCGCAACGCGAAGCCCTCGCGCTCGGCGTGGATCGGCAGCGCGTTATGCGCGAAGTCGCGGCCCATCACGGCGGCCAGCCGTTCGAGCCGACCGCCATCCTCGCCATCCTCCACCAGCGAGGGCGCGATGGCGGGATAGGAAAAAACCGTGCGGCCATCGTCCTCGAGCGAGAAGGCGACGCGGGGATGCGCCATCGCCAGCCGCTTGATGCTGTCGGCGACCTGGGCGGCCTCGGTGCGTGGCTCCTTGAGGAACTTCAGGCGCGCGGGCACGGCGTAGAAGAGATCGCGCACCTCGACCCGGGTGCCAGGGGGATGCGCCGCTGGCGACGGCTCGCCTTTGGCACCACCGTCGATCCGCAGGCTCCAGGCGCTGTCGGCCCCCTTGGGTCGCGACGTCAGCAGGAAGCGGCTGACCGAAGCGATCGAGGGCAGCGCCTCGCCGCGAAACCCCAGCGTGCGGATATCCAGCAGGTCCCCGTCGTCGGCCAGCTTCGACGTGCAATGCCGCTCGACCGCCAGCGCCAACTCGCCGGCATCCATGCCCGCACCATCGTCGACCACCGACAGCAACGCCCGGCCGCCCTCGACCAAGGTGACGGCGATGCGCGACGCACCGGCGTCGATGGCGTTCTCGACCAGCTCCTTCACCGCCGACGCCGGCCGCTCGACCACCTCGCCCGCCGCGATGCGGTTGACGAGGGTGGTCGGCAGGCGGCGGATGGCGGTCATCGCGTCTAGCCGCGGGCGGCGAGGTACTGGCGGGTCAGGATCTTGCCTTCCTCGACGGCTGGCTGGTCGAACGCGTCGAGCTCCAGCAGATCGGCCGCCACGATCGTTTCCAGCATGTAGTGCATCAGCAGCGCGCCCATGACCCGCTCGTCGAGCTTCGCGATCCGCATCGTCCGCGTCGGCCGGCCGTTCTTCGCCAAGGTCGCGGCGGTGGCATCGGCTTCGGCCAGCAGCAGATCGCCCAGCGAATGATTGCCGAGATAGGCCAGCGAGGCGTCGCCGCCCAGCGCGGTTGGCTTCACCGTCGCGCCTTCTCCGGCGGTATCGCGGATCAGCACCGTGAACATCTTGTCGGCCGGCCCGCCGAGGTAGAGTTGCAGCTGGCTGTGTTGGTCCACGGTGCCCATGGCGCGCACCGGCGTCGTGCCCTTGCCGCCCTTGCCCAGGCTTTCGGCCCACAGCTGGCGATACCACAGGCCGAAATAGCTGAGCCGGTCGACATAGGGCATCAACACGGTGGTGCCGATGCCCTTTTCCCGCCACAGAGCGATCGACAACGCCGCGCCGGTCGCCGGCGCGCTCTGGTCCGCGGTTTTGGCCGCCAGCATCGGATCGAGCACCGAGGCCGCACCCTCGCGGATCGCCGCCGTGTCGAGTCCCGCGATCATCGCCGGCAGCATGCCGACCAGCGACAACACCGAGAAGCGCCCGCCGACGCCGGGATCGTGGTCGAGGATCGGGCAACCGACGCGCGTCGCGATGCGGCGCAGCGGATTGTCGCTGGGCTCGGTGATCGTCACCAGATGATCGGCGAGCTTCGCCTTGCCGACTTTCGCTTCCAGCGCCTCCAGCACGACGAACAGCTGCGTCAGCGTCTCCGCCGTGCCACCCGACTTGGAGATCGGCAGGAACGCCGTCTTCTTCAAGTCGAGCCGCGTCAGCAACTCCGCGAAGGTGGCGGGGTCGACATTGTCCATGAACCACAGCTTCGGCCCGCCACGCGCGGGCCCGAAGCCGATGTCGGTCAGCGCCGCCAAGGTCTGGCCACCGAGGCTCGACCCGCCGGTGCCCAGGATCACGACGTTCTCGAAGCCGCGCAGCCGCTCGGCGTGCGGCTTCAGCGCCGCCAGATCCTCGCGCGCCGCCGGCAACCGCAGCAACGGCAGCGAGCCGTCGGCGTGGCGGCGACGCACCTTGTCGAGCGCCGGTCGCGCCCGTTCGAGCTCGCGTCCGAACGCGTCGCGCGAGAGGCCGACGCCGCCGATGCGGTCGGCAAAAACATCGTCGATGAGGTGCTGGTAGTACATGCTGGGGCCAATCCGTTGCGGGCAGACTAGATGATGGGGTGTCGCGGCGAAAGGCGCCAGACACGGGGGCGGGGTCGCGGCGGCGATCTGCCTGTGGATTTCGGCGGGTTCGTGGCGGCCTCAGGTCCCGATCGCGGCCATCGACGACAGCGACACTCCGGCCGCCCGCATCGCCGCGGTCTGCGCCACCCGGCTGCCGTCGAGATCGATGGCGGCGCAGGCATCCTCGACCACGGCGACGGCAAATCCCAGTCGGGCCGCGTCCAGCGCCGAGTAGGCAACGCAGAAATCCCAGGCGAGGCCGCACAGCACGACCCGATCCACGCCACGCGCGCGTAGCCAGGCATCGAGGCCGGTCGTGCTGACGCGATCGTTCTCGAAGAACGCGGAGTACGAATCGACCCCGGCCCGCATGCCCTTGCGCACGATCAGGGCGGCCGGATCGACATGCAGATCGCCATGGAACGCCGCGCCCGAGGTGCCCTGCACGCAATGGTCCGGCCACAGGGTTTGCGGCCCGTAGGCGACCTCGACGGTCTCGAATGGGTGCCGGCCGCGATGGGAGGACGCAAAAGAGCCGTGCCGGCGCGGATGCCAGTCCTGCGTCAGCACGACCAGACCGGCCATTCCGATCAACCGGTTGACCGCCGGCACGATGGCGTCGCCGCCCGGCACGGCGAGCGCGCCGCCGGGACAGAAATCGTTCTGCACGTCGATCACGATCAGGGCGGCGCCCGGACCGAAAAAGGTCTCGTTCATGGCGATCAGGATGCGGGCGCGCGGCGGCGCTGTCCATGGGCGACAGCGCCGGCGAGGGCGCGCTAGACTCGCTCCCGATAACCTACCGGAGCGCGTCCTTTCATGGATATCGATCGCGGCCTGACGAAAACCTTCGCCGGCCACATTCATTATCGTGCCGCCGGCAGCGGTCCCGTGGTGATGCTGACGCACATCAACCAGCAAAGCTCGGCCGTCATGGTCGAGTTGATCCGCGCGCTGGCCGGTCGTGGCTTCCGGGTCGTGGCCATCGACTATCCCAGCCACGGCCATTCCGACCACGTCGACTGGCAGCCCGCGATCGAGGACTACGCACGCTGCGTCGTCGAGGTCATGGACGCCATGAAAGTGGCGCGCGCCCACGTCATGGGCGAGGCGGTGGGGGCCGCCGTCACGCTGGCGCTCGCCGCCAACCATCCCGACCGCGTGCTGAAGGCCGTGCCGGTCAACACGCCCTTCTTCCGCGACGCCGCCACCGCGAAGTCCGACATCGCCGACATCCAGCGCGTGCGTCCCTCGGACTCGACGGGGTTTCCCGCCGCCCGCACCATCGACTACCTTCTGACCAACGATCCCGAGCACGCGCCGATGGCGCCGACCCAGGACTGGATGGACCGCGTCAACGTCGCCCAGTTCGAGATCGGCCGCGACCGCTGGCAGGCGATGGGCGCGCTCGGAAAATTCGACACGCTCGGCACCGCGGCACGCGTGCGATGCCCTACCCTGATGGTCTACGGCGAACGCTTCATCTACGGTGCCCACCGCGACCTCGTGAGTTCGAAAATCGCCGACGTCCGCGTCGAAATCGTCCCCGGCGGCCGCTTCTGCATAACCTGGGAACGCGCCGAGGACGTCGCCGCCGCGGCCGCGAAATTTCTGGCGTGAGCGACGACCGCCGCCATTCCACGCGCGACCCGGCCAACGAGGACCATCGAGCATGACCACGCCGTCCCCTACCGACGCCCCGCCGGGCGGCTGGATCGAGCCATACGCCGGCATGGCGTTTCGCGACCGCGCCACAAGCATCGATGCCACGGCGGAGCACAAGGCGCTGCGCCAGTGCGGCATCGATCCGGCGCTGTATGGCGACACGATCGATCCCGCGACTTTCGTTTCACACGCCATCCACGAGGGCGTGCGAAACGCCGTCCACGCCATCGGCACGGTCAACATGGCCCAGCGCATCGTCCAGCGCGGGCCCTTGCGTCTGGGCGAACCGATCACGGTGAGCGGCCGGGTGCTCGACGTCGAGGTCGTCCCGCGCGGCAAGGTCGCCACGACCGAAGTCCATTTCACGCCCGCCGATTCCGGTCGCGGCGCGATGGCGGGGCGCCGCTCGCTGCGGCCCGATCCGGCCAGGGCGGGCGTGCGCGGCGCGGGCGAGAAGGTGGCCTCGGTGGTCGAGGATCCGACGGCGTTGCGGATCGTCGACCGCGTCGCGCTCACGCCCGCCATGGTGGCGGGCTACGATTCCGAGGGCATCAACCCGATCCATTCCGATCCCGACGCCGCCCGCGCGGCCGGCTTCCGGGCACCCATCATCGGCGGCGGCATGGGCGTGCGCTGGCTGACGGCGGCGATCTGGAAACGCTTTCCCCCGCTCGTGCTCGAACTCGAAATCTATTTCCGCCGGCCGATCTTCTGGGACGACTCTGTGTCGGTGCGCGTCGCGGAGCACGGCGCCACATGGACGGCGATCTGTCTCGAAAAGGACGGCAAGGTCGCGACCGAGGCCCGCATCCACCGGCTCGAAGCGTAGACCTCGGAGCGCTTCTGTTGGGCGGAAACGCCTCTTGGGATCACGGTCGTACGCGCAGACTTTACGCGGGAAACGTTTGGCGCACGGTCAAACGAACACCACCGGTGTCACCCCGAGCTTGCCGAGGGGCCCCGGATTCTTGACGGCTTTGCGGCCCGCCGCAGCCGCGCCGAGGCCCCTCGACAAGCTCGGGGTGACCCCGGTTTGGTGCTCTCGGCGGCACGCCAATCGCTCTGTTCAAAGTTGGCGCTCACGGATGGCGCGCTCCCGGAAAACGTGCATCTTTCGGCGCTTCCGTCGATCCGAAGCGCCCTTCGGACGCGGCCGCCTCCGCTACCCGCGCCGGTCCCTGAAGAACGCCCGCAGCATATCCGCCGACTCGGTTTCCGCGATGCCG
Organism: Caenispirillum bisanense; assembly: GCA_945878895.1. Taxonomy (GTDB): domain Bacteria; phylum Pseudomonadota; class Alphaproteobacteria; order Reyranellales; family Reyranellaceae; genus CAMDVZ01. The sequence goes on from CAMDVZ010000052.1 coordinate 10,534, forward strand.
GAATAGACCTCCGGCCGGTGGTGGCAGGTCGGCTGGCCGAACAGGCGCGGGCCGTGCTCGACGCCTCCCCCTTTCGGATCGGCGGCGCCGAAGTAGAGCCGCCGCACGCGCGCGAACGAAATCGCCTGGGCGCACATCGGGCAGGGTTCGAGCGTGACGTGGAGATCGCAGTCGACCAGACGCGGCGAGCCCAGCACGCGGCCGGCGGCGCGAATCGCCAGCAGTTCGGCATGCGCGGTCGGATCGTTCAGTTCCTCGACCCGGTTGCTCTCGGCCGCCAGCACGACGCCGTCGGCGCCCACGACCACGGCGCCAACCGGCACCTCGCCGCGCGACGCGGCGTCGCGCGCGAGCGCGAGCGCGCGTTCCATCGGCGACGGCGTCGCCATCATCCCCGGCCGCGATAGGAGGGCACGCCCTGGTCGGGCAGCCACAGGCCCTTCGGCGGCGCGCCGGTCTGCCAGAACACGTCGATCGGCATGCCGCCGCGCGGATACCAGTAGCCGCCGATGCGCAACCAGCGCGGTTTCATCGCCGCCACCAGCCGCTTGCCGATGGCGAGCGTGCAATCCTCGTGGAAGGCGCCGTGGTTGCGGAACGATCCGAGGAACAGCTTCAGCGACTTGCTTTCGACCAGCTTCGCGGCCGGAACGTAATCGATGGCGAGATGGGCGAAATCGGGTTGTCCCGTCATCGGGCAAAGCGAGGTGAATTCCGGCGCCGTGAAGCGCACCAGATAGAGCGTGCCGCGATGCGGATTCGGCACGGTCTCCAGCACCGCCTCGTCGGGCGAGGCCGGCAGGGTCGTCGCGCCACCGAGCTGCTTGAGGTGCGCGTATTTCGTCATCGGACCGCTCCCGCCGGGATGCGCTCGAGGGCGCCATCGTGCAGCCGGAAAAACGCGTCCTGAGGCTGGTCCATCGCCAGGATCGCGGTTGCCGGCGCGGCCAGCCACAGACCACGCAGCACCCGGCCGATGGCGCCGTGGGCGAACACCGCCACCGGCGCGCCGCTCGCCAGGGCTTCGATGTCGCGCAACGCCGGCCGGGCCCGCTCGACCGCCATGACGTAGTTCTCGCCACCCGGCGGTGCGTAGTCCCAGTGATCGAGCCGGCGCGCCGCCATGGCGCCGGGCCAGCGCGCCTCGATCTCGGCGCCGTTCAACCCGTCCCACTCGCCCCAGCTCATCTCGCGCAGGCGGTCGTCGAAGCAGGTCTCGTCGTGGGTCAGGCTCGCGACCCCGGCAGCCGCGGCAAGCGTCTGGCGCACGCGTCCCAGCGGACTGGCGCGCACCACGACGTCGCGGGGCGCGTAACCGGCGGCCCGCAACTCGGCGGCCAGTCCCTCGCCCATGGCGCGCGCTTGCGCCTCGCCGGCGGGCGTCAGCGGCGAGTCGAGATAGCCTTGAGCACGCTTCTCGGCGTTCCAGACGGTTTCGCCGTGGCGAAAGAGATAGATCGGATGACTCACGGCACTCTCAGTCGGCTGAACCGTAACGGAAGAACAGGAACTTGGCCTTGCCGTAGCGCCGTTCGTCGAGCGCGGCGAAGCCCGCCGGCGCCTCGACGTCCTCGTTGTAGGCGACCTCCAGCGAGCACACCGCGCCCGCCGCCATCCAGCCGGCCGCCGCCAGCGCCGTCAACGCCGGTCCGCCCAGCGCGGAGCGATAGGGCGGATCGAGCATCACCACCGAACAGGCACCGCCATCCATCGCCGCCGGCGGGCGCGTGGCGTCGGCGCGCAGCACCCGGGCGTTGGCGGTTTCGTCGGTCGAACGCAGGTTGGCGCCGATGATCCGAACCGCCTCGGGCGCGGTATCCATGAACGTCGCGTGCGCGGCGCCGCGCGACAGCGCCTCGATGCCGAGACCACCGGCGCCGGCGAAGGCGTCGAGCACCCGCCCGCCGGCCAACGGCGAACCGCCGTCGTCGCGCCAACCCGCGTGCAGCAGGATGTTGAACAGGCCTTCGCGCGCGCGCGACGCCGTGGGTCGCACCTCGTGGCCTTCGGGCACCAACAGCGGACGGCCGCGATGCTTGCCGCCGATGATCCGGGGCGCGCTCATCGCTTGCCTCGGCGCGGCGTTTCCTCGCGCGGCATGCCACCGCGCGCCGGATCGTCGCGCATGGCATCGCGCCGCGGCTTGGCGCGGCCAGGCCTGGTCTTGACCGTCGGCTTGGGCCGCGCCCAGCCGGGCTTGCGGCCGCTGGCGTCGTAGCCCGGCGCGCCGGTCACGACGTCGACCTGGCGGGCGCTGGCCTCGATCACCGCCCCTTCGGGCAGGGCGTCGAGGTTGAACGGACCAAAGCCGATGCGGATCAGGCGGTTGACGCCGAGGCCGAGGAAATCCATCACCCGGCGCACTTCGCGGTTCTTGCCTTCCTGGAGGCTGACGGTGATCCACATGTTGCTGCGCTGCTGGCGCTCCAGCCGGGCCTTGATCGGGCCGTAGCGCACGCCCTCGATCTCCACGCCGTGCATCAGCCGGTCGAGCCGCGTCTGGTCGATCGAACCGTGGACACGGGCGCGGTAGCGCCGCTCGAAGCCGTTGGCGGGCAATTCCAGCTGGCGCGACAGACCACCGTCGTTGGTCAGCAACAGCAGACCCTCCGACGCGATGTCGAGCCGGCCGATCGAGACCAGCCGGGGCAGGTCGCGCGGCAGATGGTCGAACACGGTCGGCCGGCCTTCGGGATCGCGCGCCGTGACCACCTGGCCGACCGGCTTGTGGTAGAGCCACAGCCGGGCGCGTTCGGGGGCGGCGATGCGCTGGCCGTCGATTTCGATGCGATGGGCGGCGGTCACGAACGTCGCCGGGGTGTCGATCGTCGTGCCGTCGACCTTGACGCGCTTCTCGGCGATCCAGCGCTCGACGTCGCGCCGCGAACCGGCGCCGGCCCGCGCCAGCCACTTCGCGACGCGCTCGCCGGCCGCAGCCGGAGCCGGGTCGTCGCCGGCTTCCGGAGAATCTGGTGTGTTCATCGGCCCGTCATAGCGCGCGCGACGCCGCGCGGCGAGCCTTCCGGCGCTATTTCCGGCAGGCCGCGACGAACGCCTCCAGCAGCAGCCGGTCGCCGCCGGAGATATGGAACTCCGGATGCCACTGCACGCCGACGCAGAATGTGTAGGCCGGCGCCTCGATGCCCTCGATCACGCCATCGGGCGCGCGGGCGTTGACGATCACCCCGGCCGGCTCGTCGCGCGCGGCCTGGTGGTGGGCGCTGTTCACGGCCAACGTGTCGGTCCCGACGATGGCATGCAGGCGGGTGCCGGGCTTCACCGTCACCGAATGGCCGGCCTGGTCGCGCGGATTGGGCTGCTCGTGCGCCAGGGCGTCCGGAATCGCATCGGGAATGTGCTGGATCAGCCGGCCACCCAGCACGACATGCAGGAGTTGCTGGCCACCGCAGATGCCGAGCACCGGCATGTCGCGATCAAGCGCACCCCTGGCGATGGCGAACTCGAACGCGGTGCGGCGGTCCTTGGTCTCGACCGTCGCGTGGCGTTCTCCGTCGCCGTAGAACGAGGGATCGACGTCGAAGGCGCCGCCGGTCACGACCAGCCCGTCGAGCTGGTCGAGATAGGCCGAAGCCCGGTCGGGATCGTGCGGCAGCGCCACCGGCAAGCCGCCGGCCGCCGCCACCGCGTCGCAATAATTCTGGCGCAGGGCGTACCAGGGGAATTTGGAATAGCCGCCGGGTTTTTCGGAATCCAGCGTCACGCCGATCAGGGGTCGTTTCATGCCCCGATCATACGTCCGCCGCCGCCGCCGGCCAAGCCGGCGCGCTTGCGCGGCACGCCGCTCGCTCGCTAGGGTCGGTTCGGGGACCAGCGCATGAACGAGTTAGTGAACAGGATCGCGTCGGGCGCCATGGCGGGCGGCCTCGCGCTGGGCTTGCTGGTCGCGCCGGCCACGCACGCCCAGGCGCCGCTGGAGAAGGCGACGGTGGCGGGCTGGACGATCGAAGCAACAACCGATCCCGTGCGCGGTTTCACCGATTGTCGCGCCGCGAAGGCCAATCCCGACGGCGACCGGCTGGTGTTCCTGTCGCGGCCCGACGGGTCGAGCGGCGTGGCGCTGGTGAGCGCGAAGCTGAAGCTGCCGGACGACCGGCTGGTGCCGGTCACCGCGTGGGCCGACGACCAGTTCGACTGGAGCAACGGCCTCGGCTGGGACGCCGAACCACCCGACACGCTGCGCATCGACTACGAGCGCTGGCACGGTCCGTGGAGCGTCATGCGGACCGGCACGAAACTGTTCGTCGGCCCGACGCCGAAAGGCCGCAACAAGCGCGCGCTCGGACTCAAGATCGAGTTCGCGCTGGCGGGCGCGGGGGCCGCGCTCGACGCGCTCGAACCGTGCGTCAAACGCCACGCCGGCAAGGCGAAACCGGGCAAGCCGGGCTGATACCCGGATCGAACGCGAACGGCGTCGGCGGCGTGGCGCGCAAGCGACGACGAGCGTCGACCAGGCAGCCATGCCGGTGGCGCGGGGGCGTGACGTCCCGGCCGCATCTGTCGCCCCGGTCCAAACGCTAGTACGGTGACGCCAACGAAGCCGAGGAAACGCACATGGACGGTATCACCACCATCGTTCGCGACCGGTCCGCGTGGCTATCCAGGGATCACGCCGGGTCGGACGCGTGGCTGTACACGCTGGTCGCCGAAGACCTCTCGGAAATCGACGCGGCCCTCGCCGCCGTCCGCGAGCGCGGCCTGTCGCCGCCCGATTTCGACGCGTCGGATTTCGTCGTACCGGCGTTCGCTCGCCGCCTCGCGGGCCTTGCGCGAGAGCTCGAGCATGGTCGCGGATTTTTCGTCCTGCGCGGCATTCCCGTCGGGAAGTACGATCTCGACGCGGTAAAGGCCATCTACTGGGGCATCGGCGTGCATCTCGGCGTTCCGGTCTACCAGAACACGCGCGGCCAGCTCATGACCCATGTCGCCGACCAGGGCGACGACTACGACGACGTCAACATCCGCCTCTACACGACGGCCGCCGCGGCGAACCCCCACAACGACCCCAGCGACGTCGTGGGCCTCCTCTGCGTTCGCGAGGCCGAGGAGGGTGGCCGCAGCATGATCGCGAGCGCGATGTCCATCTACAACCGGCTCGCGGCCGAGCGACCCGACTACCTCGAGATCCTGCGCCGGGGATTCCCGCACGATCTGCGCGGCGAAGGGCCGACCCGCGGGCTGAACGAGACCACGCCCGACATCCCCGTCTTCAGCGACTTCGGCGGCAAGGTTTCCTGCTGCCTCAATTCCAAATCCAGCCGCACCGCGCGCGACAAGCAAGGCCGTCCACTCGATGCCGGGGAAATCGCCGCGATCCGCTACGTCGAGGAACTCGCGGTCGATCCCGACCTGTGTCTCGGCATGGATTTCCGGCCCGGCGACATCCAGTTTCTCAACAACTACGCCATCATCCATACCCGCACGGCCTTCCGCGACGGCGCCGATCCGGACAAGAAGCGCCTGCTGCTGCGTCTGTGGCTCAATCTCCACGAAGGGCGCGCCCTGGCGCCGGGATTCGGCGACCGCTTCAACAACGGATCGCGCGGCGGCGTGCCGGCGGTGAAGTCGTGAGGCTGGCGAGACGGTCGTTCGCCGCCTCGGCGGTGGCGATCGCGGCCAATGGCCTGTCGACGCCCGCGCGCGCCCAGGACTATCCCGCGCGCCCGGTGCGCATCGTCGTGCCGATATCCGCGGGCAGCACGACCGACGTCGTCGCCCGGCTGGTCGGCGAAGGATTGCGGGCGGCGACGGGACAGCCCTTCGTGGTCGAAAACAGACCCGGCGCCGGCGGCACGATCGGCACCGCGACGGTCGCGAAGTCGGCCGCCGACGGCTACACGCTGCTGGTCGCTTCGTCGGCGCACACCTCGAACGCGGCCCTTTTCGCCAGCCTGCCCTACGACACGCTCGCCGACTTCCGCGGCGTGACCATGCTGGCGACATTGCCCAACATGCTGGTGAGCGCGCCGTCGCGAAACTTCAAGTCCGTCGCCGACCTCGTGGCGCAGGCGAAAGCCAGACCCGGCGCGCTGACCTACGGATCGGGTGGCGTCGGCTCGGCGGCGCACATGAATGCCGAGAAGTTCCGCGCCATGGCGTCGTTCGAGGCGGTGCACGTGCCCTATCGCGGCACGCCCGAGGTGATGGCCGACGTCGTGGCCGGACGCGTCGATTTCGCGTTCATTCCCGTGGTGACCGCCCTGGGAGCGATCCGCGAGGGCAAGCTGGCGGCACTCGCGTGCGGCACGGCCAAACGGTCCGGCCTGTTGCCCGACGTCCCGACGACGGTCGAGGCCGGCGTGCCGGGTTCCGCCTACAACGTCTGGATCGGTCTTTTCGCGCCCGCCGGCACCCCGGCGCCGGTCCTCGCGCGCCTCAACGAGGAAGTCGTGAAAACGCTTCGAGCGGCCGAGACGGTGCAAAAACTCGGCTCGCTCGGCGCCGACGTCGCGCCGATGACGGCGGCGGCGTTCGATGCCCATGTCGCCACCGAACTGGCCGACATCAAGGAGCTCGTGAGGACCGCGAAGATCCCCACGAACTGAGCCGGCCGGGCGGCGTTACTACTAATTAGTCAGTAATATAGGCTACATCTTTGGCCCTGAAGAACGCGCGCACCAGCGCCGGGTCCTCGCCGATCGCCTTCAACTGCGCGTCGATGGCGTCCTGCAGCACCTCGCCGGCCTTCAGCGGCCGACGCGCCACGCC
>CAMDVZ010000053.1 GCA_945878895.1 Caenispirillum bisanense
ATGACATCGGGGCTGTATCGCCGCCGTCCGTCGAGATGCGTGAATGCGGTAGCGAAGCGGGGGAGAGTGACATGAAGGGGTGACACCCGGACGAGGCTTGCCTCGGTCGCCGGCGGCAACGGCTGCCACGTCACCGCGTCGCGTCTCCATCGAACTCGGAGACCGATTCGATCCAGTTCATGGCGTCGCGCTCGCGCGCCGGGTCAAGGCTGGCGACCTGCTTCGCCACCCGTCGCCGCACCGCCGGCGAGCGGGGATCGGCAACGAGGAGGCGTAGCTCGCGCAGCCCCCGCGCGCGCTGTCGCTGCCGCTTGGCCTTCATGCTTCCCGCTGCCGCGACCATGGGAACTCTCCATCGGTAACGTGTGACTGTATAGCGCTTTGCCGCTCGGGATGTAACGGCCCGAGCGCGACCAGCAATTCTAACTGTCCGGTGATCGAGGGGATTCCCAAGCGCGGTGAATTCTGATTCCCTGGGCCATGGATGTTCTGGACCGACTTCTGTCTGGCCTGCGCGGGGTTTGCGCGGGTTTCACCGACAAACGACGCGGCAAGCGGCTGACCTACTCGATGGGCGACATCGGGATGTCGGCCTTCTCGCTGTTCTTCGCCCAGAGCGAATCCTTCCTGTCGCACCAGCGCCAGCTCGCCGAGCGGCAGGGCAGCTCGAACTGCCGGACCTTGTTCGGCATGGTCAACATTCCCACCGACGCCCACATCCGCGTCATGCTCGACGCGGTGCGACCCGAGGAGTTGCAGCCGGCCTTCGACCAGATGCTGGCGATGCTGGTCGACCGCGGCGGCCTGAAGGCGTTCGAGCGGCTGGGCGGACGCACCCTGATCGCGCTCGACGGCACCGAGTACTTCACTTCCTGCAAGCTGGGCTGCGCGCGCTGCCAGACCCGCAAGCGCGCCAAGGGCAAGATCGAGTGCTACCACTCGATGCTGGCCGCCACCATCGTGGCGCCCGGCCACGACATGGCCGTGCCCCTGATGCCCGAGTTCATCTCGCCGCGCGACGGCGCCGCCAAGCAGGATTGCGAGAATGTCGCGGCCAAACGCTGGCTGGCCAGCCACGGCCAGCGCGTGGCGGGGCTGCGGCCGGTCTATCTCGGCGATGCCCTGTTCGCCTGCCAGCCGCTGGCCATGGCGGTGCTCGACACCGGCGCCGACTTCCTCTTCGTCACCAAGCCCGGCACCAACAAGGCGCTGTGGAGCTTCGTCGAGGGCGCCACGCCCGAGGAGCTCGTCGAGACCCGCAAGAACCCCGCCGGCAAGCGCCAGACCTGTCGCTACAGCTGGATCGAGCGCATTCCCTTGCGCGAGGGCAAGGGCGCGCTCGCCGTCACCTGGATCGCCGTCGCCATCGCGGGCGCCAGGGGCAAGGCCTCCTACACCGGCTCCTTCGTCACCAGCCTGCCGGTCGACGCCGACAACGTCGCCGAAATCGTCGCCTGCGCGCGTGCCCGCTGGAAGATCGAGAACGAGAGCTTCAACGTCCTCAAGAACAACGGCTACCACCTCGAACACAACTACGGACACGGCAAGAACAACCTCGCCATGGTGTTCGCCACCATGAACATGCTCGCCTTCGCCATCCACGTCGTGGCCGACTGTCTCGACGATCTCTGGAAAGCCGCCCGTCGCGCCAAGGGCTCCCGAAAGCGCTTCTTCGAGCACATCCGCACGCTCTGCGCCTACCTCGTCTTCCCCACCTGGGGCGCCGTCATGCGAACACTCATCGAGGGAAAGCCCCCTCCAGACGTCGAAAAAGCTTTTGCCGCCTGACCCTTCAACCCTACGACAACACAGTTAGAATTGCTGGAGCGCGACGCCTGATCTTGTCCCGGCTGCCCCGGCGCCCGCTAGGGAAGCCGTCCAGGCGCGCCTTGGTCAGGGCCATTCTTTGGCCGCGACACGTCTCGGCGGGCGGGCGTATGGTGGCCGGATCACCACGTCATCCCGCATCCGTCCGGAGGCCACGATGAGACGACGCGTCCTGCTTGCTTCGACGGCCGCGGTCGCGACGACACCCCGAGCGGTGTTTGCACGGGACGTCTATCGCATCGGGATTCTCGGTGCCGGCGCGCCCATCGTGCCCGATGCCTCGCTCGTCCGCGGGCTCGCGAACGCCGGCTATGCCGTCGGCAAGAACCTCGTCTTCGAGAGTCGCGGCGCGGAGGGACGACCGGATCGCCTGCCGGACCTCGTCGCGGAACTGGTCGTCGCCAGGGTCGACGTGATCGTTACCGCGGGCTATCCGGCGGCGCTGGCGGCGAGGCGGGGAACCGCTGTACCGGTCGTGGCGACCAATTCCGGCGATCCGGTCGCGACCGGGCTGGTCGAAACCCTGGCGCGGCCGGGCGGCAACCTGACGGGTATTTCCGACGTATCGGCGGAACTGACACCCAAGCGTCTCGAGTTCCTCAAAATGGTGGCGCCGGGCCTGACACGGGTGGCGATCCTGTGGAACGCCGACGATCTCGGCATGACGCTGCGGTCGCGCGCGTCGGAGACCGGTGCCAGGGCGCTGGGATTGACCGTGCTGCAGCTCGGCGTGCGTCAACCCGACGATTTCGACGACGCGTTCAAGGCGATGGACGCCGACAAGCCCGACGCCATCCTCATGGTTACCGACTCGCTCACCAACCTCAACCGGAAGCGGGTTTTCGACTACGCCGCGAAGCACCGGTTGCCCGCGATGTACGAAATCGACCGTCTCGTTCGGGACGGTGGCCTGATGTCGTATGGACCCGATACCGGCGAAAGTTTCGAGCGCATCGCCGCCCTGATCGATCGCATTCTCAAAGGCAGGAAGCCGGCCGATCTGCCCTTCGAGCAGCCTACTCGCTTCAAGCTGGTCATCAACGCGAAGACCGCGACGGCGCTCGGCCTCGCCATTCCGCCGACGCTACTCGCCCGCGCCGACGAGGTGATCGAGTAGGCTCCATGGTCGTCGTGGGTCGTTCGCGCCGTGTCGACCTTCCGGTCATCGCGTCCGGTCTGCCCGCGACGTCGGATAGATCCGTCGATGCCGGAGCAATCGCGGGTTCGGGCCGATGGCGGCAAGGCGGGTGCGTGCCCGTCGGCCACCGGGAGGCGAACAAGCCGGTCCGTTCGTCGAACGTCGGATTGGCGGCGACGATGCTCTGGCCTCGGTCATGGCGGCAGCCGGGCGGTGTCGACGCCGGCCCGGACGCGCCGTCAAACACGCCTTGCAATCGGGCCGGGGCGCTGGTTGTCTTGATCGTCGAGGACGATCCGGTCTTCGCCGTGCCGATCAGGGGATACGTGCCCGATGCCCAGCGACTCCACCTATGACTACATCGTCGTCGGCGCCGGCTCGGCCGGCGCGGTGGTCGCCAGCCGGTTGACGGAGAGCGGCGCCCATCGGGTGTTGCTGCTGGAAGCGGGAACGCAGGGCTCGAACTTCTTCTGGTCGCGCCTGCCGGTCGGCGTCGCCAGAATGATCGACGATCCGGCCGTCAACTGGTGCTACGCGTCGGAACCCGACGAGGGCTCGGGCGGGCGGCGCATCGACGTTCCGCGCGGCAAGATGCTGGGTGGCTCCAGCTCCATCAATGGCATGGTCTACATCCGCGGCCAGGCCCGCGACTACGACCAGTGGGCGCAGCTCGGCAACCGCGGCTGGAGCTACCAGGACGTGCTGCCGGTGTTCAAGCGGATGGAGCGCTACGAGGGGGGCTCGGACGAATTTCGCGGCCGCGAGGGCCTGTTGCGCGTCAACGACACGCCGCGCCACAAGGTGCCGCTGCTGGAGAAGATGATCGAGGCGGCGGCGCGCATCGGCCTGCCCTTCAATCCCGACCAGAACGGCGAGACCCAGGAAGGCATCGGCATGTCCCAGGTGACGATCGCTAGGGGGCGTCGCCAGAGCACGGCCTACTGCTATCTCGATCCCGCCCGCTCGCGCGCGAACCTGACGATCGAACAGGGAGCGATGGCCGGATCGCTGATCCTCGAGGGCACGCGATGCGTCGGGGTTCGCTACTCCGTCGGCGGCGAGAAGCGCGAGGCGCGCGCGACGCGCGAGACGATCGTGTCGGGCGGATCGATCAATTCGCCGAAGCTGCTGGAACTGTCGGGCATCGGCCAGGCCGAGCGGTTGCGCGCGCTCGGCATCGCCCCGGTCCACGATCTGCGCGGCGTCGGCGAGAACCTGCGCGATCACTACTCGCCGCGCGTGAAATTCGAGATCAAGGGCAAGAACCTCACCTTCAACGACAACGCGCGCGGCTGGCGGCTGGTCCGCGAGGCGGCCAGATACGCGCTGTTCCGCGAGGGCTTCCTCGCCTCGACGTCGGTGCCGATCCGCCTCTATTTCCGCACCCGGGTGGGGCTGGAGACGCCCGACGCGACGGTCTCGATCGCGCCTTTCCTGTACGAGCTGGTCGATGGCGTGCGGCGGGTGTCGAAACGCCGGGGCATCACGATGAACGTGAACGTGCTGCGCTCCGAGAGCACCGGCTCGATCCACGTCAAGTCGGCCGATCCGGCCGAGCCGCCCGCTATCCGGTTCAATTTCCTGTCCACCGAGCACGACCGGAGCGGCGTGCTGGCCGCCATCCGCAAGGGGAGGGAGCTGATGGCGGCGTCGCCGATGAGCGAGGTCGTCGGCGAGGAAATCGCCCCGGGCGCCCATATCCAGAAGGACGACGATCTGCTCGACTGGGTGCGCAACAACGCCGAGACCACCTACCATCCGGTCGGCACCTGCAAGATGGGCTCCGACACCATGGCGGTGGTCGACGCCGAATTGCGCGTCCACGGCATCGCGGGCCTTCGCGTCGCCGACGCCTCGATCATGCCGACCCTGACCAGCGGCAACACCAACGCACCCTCGATCATGATCGGCGAGAAGTGCGCCGAGATGGTGCTGGCGACGGCGGCGGGCAAGGCGGTGAGTCGCGGCGAGGCGGTCGGGGCGGGGCGCTGAGAAGGGGGGCAGCCGACCTGCAGCATGTTCCTGCTGTTTTCCACCGTCGGCCGACCGCGTTCACGCGTCTCGACACACCGCGACGTTTCACGACCGGTGTCATCCCGAGCGCGGCGAGGGACCCCGGATTCTTCGCCGCGTCGTGCGGTTGCGACTCCGCGTTGGGGGCCCCGCGCCGCGCTCGGGATGACATTGGTTTCGTGGCTGGAATAGTGTACACATAGTTGTTTATATTATTTAAAACACTATTAAGTGGTGCATAAATCCGCTGGCCGCGAAAGGCACCAATCCGCGCCGGCCCTCTCCGTTCCTGTAGGCGCGACCGTCCGCGATGCACGCCGGCCGGCCCGCTTGCCCTTGCCAAAGCCGTCCGAAGTCGAAACCATCGGCCCCGTGCAGCGCCGCGATCGGATGGATGTCGACATGGAGTTCGGGAACATGAAACGCGTGACGCGCCGGGCGACCCTCGCGGGAGCGGCCAGCCTGCCGTTCGGAGCGGCCGCCCAGCCGCGCTTTCCCGACCGGCCGATCCGGCTGATCATTCCGTGGGCGCCCAGCGGGCCAGCCGATTCCGGATTCCGCATCCTGGCGGAGTCGGTTTCCCGCAAGCTCGGTCAATCGGTCGTGGTCGAGAACAAGTCGGGCGCCTCGGGTATCCTGGGCGCGATGGCGCTGCAGGAAGCGAAGCCCGACGGCCACACGATTTCGCAAATGCACATGAGCGTGCTGCGCCAGCCCTTGCTGAACAAGACGCTGACCTACCATCCGGTCGACGATCTCACCTACATCCTGCAGATCACCGGCTTCACGATGGGCGTGGCGGTGCGGGCCGACGCGCCGTGGAAGACGCTGCCGGAGCTTCTCGCGCACGCGAAGGCCAATCCGGGCAAGCTCAACTACGGCACGCTCAGCATCGGTTCGACCCAGCATCTCGCCATGGAGCGCGTCGGCCTCGCGCAAGGCCTGAGCTGGACGCACGCGCCCTATCGCGGCACCGCCGACACGCTGCGCGCCTTGCTGAGCGGCGAGATCGACTTCGCCTCGGAGGCCTCGGGCTGGGCGCCGATGGTCAGGGCCGGTCAGTTGCGGTTGCTGGCGGTGTTCACGGGCGGGCGGGCGCCGCGGTTCCCGGACGTGCCGACCGTGCGCGAGCTCGGCATGGACATCGTCGTGGACAGCCCCGGCGGCGTGATCGGTCCGCGCGGCATGGATCCGGCGGTCGTGCGGGTGCTGGCCGACGCGTTCCGCGCCGCCGCGGCCGAGCCCGAGCATCTGAAATTTCTCGACAACATGGACCAGCCCCTGCTGTTGCTGGACGGGCCGGCCTATCGCGACGCGATGGCCCGGACGCTGGCGGAGGAGCGCGAGGTGCTGCGCAAGCTGAAGCTGCTGCCGAGCTGAAGGAGATACCAGCGATGTCCCAGTCGATTCCCGTTCTCGATCTCGGGCCCCTGCGCGAGGGCCAGCCAGGCGCGCTCGACCGGCTGGGCGCGGAGCTGCGGCACGCCTTCACCGAGGTCGGCTTCTATTTCGTGCGCAACCACGGCATCGACCAGGCGCTGCTCGACGCGACCTTCGCGGAGGCCGAACGGTTCCACGCGCAGCCGCTCGCCGCCAAGCTCGCCACGAAGATCGACGAGCATAATATCGGCTACATGCCGATGCGCGGCGCGACCACGCGGGTGAACGCGGTCGGCGAGGTGGCGCTGCCCAACGCCAACGAGGCGGTGTTCTTCAAGCGCGAGCTGCCGGCCGGCCATCCCGACGTACTGGGCAAAGCGCGCTTCCGTGGCCGCAACCAGTGGCCCGACCTGCCGGGGTTTCGGGAGCGGATCCTCGCGACGTGCGATGCGTTCGAGGCGCTGGGCCTGCGCCTGCTGCCGGTCTATGCCCGCGCGCTGGGTCTGGCGGCGGACCATTTCGCGCCCTACTTCGTGGAGCCGATGTACACGCTGCGGATGACGCACTATCCGCGCCAGGAGCCGATGGCGCCGGCCAACGAGTACGGCCTCTCGCCCCATCTCGACACCAGCTTCATGACGATCCTGGCGCAGAACCGGATTCCCGGCCTGTCGCTGCGGCTGGCGTCGGGCGAGTGGATCGACGCGCCGGCACCCGAGGGCGCCCTGCTGGTCAATGGCGGCATGATGCTGCGGCGCTGGACCGATGGCCGCTTTCTCGCCACGCCGCATCGCGTCGTCAACCGGTCCGGCGGCGAGCGCTACGCCATCCCGTTCTTCTTCGACGCCAGCTATCGCGCCACGATGACGCCGATCGCCGCCGATGGCGGGGCGGGGCGCGAACCGCCGATCACCTATCCGGACTTCATGACCGGCTACCAGCAGGCAAATTTCCACCACGCCGCGGTGGACGGAAAGAAGCTGGAGTTGCAGGGGGCGTAGCTTCCCCGCGCCGCGTGGCCTGCGTCGCGCGCCTGTCTGCGTCGACGCGGCGGAGGCTTGCGGCGTGGAGGCGCGCGTGAAAGCATTTCCGCATCGCGCCAAACCGGAAACGACCGAGGGAGAGACCCGATGGATGTCGGCATGATGATGGTGTTCTCCAGCTACGGCTGGGAGAACTGCACGGACGCCCGCGTGTGGGACGAGGAAATCCGCCTCGCCAGGCTGGCCGCCGATTCGGGCTTCGACTGCGTGTGGTCGGCCGAGCATCATTTCGACGACTATTCCTTCGTGCCCGACAATCTCGCCCTGATGGTGCATCTGGCCGCGCTGTGTCCGAACATCGATGTCGGCACCGCCGCCGTCATCCTGCCCTGGCACGATCCGCTGCGGGTGGCCGAGAACGCCGCCGTGCTCGACATGCTGAGCAAGGGCCGGTTGCGGCTGGGCATGGGGCGTGGTCTGGCGCGGCGCGAGTTCGCGGCCTTCCGGATGAGCATGGACGAGTCGCGCGGCCGTTTCGACGAGGCCGCGCCGATGATCGTGAAGGCGCTGAAGACCGGCTTCATCGAGGGCGATGGCCCGTTCTACAAGCAGCCGCGCGTCGAGATCCGGCCGCGGCCGGTGCATTCCTTCGACGGACGCATTTACGCCGTGGCCTCGAGCGAGGACTCCATCGACTCGGCGGCCAAACTCGGCGCCCACATCGTGATGTTCGCCGACCGGCCCTGGGAGATGCGGGCGCCGATGATCGAGCTTGGCCGCACCTTGCACCGCAAATACCACGGCGGCGAGGCGCCGAACGTTATGCTGACGGAGTTCTGCGTCTGCGGCAGCGATCTCGCGAGCACGGAAGCCGAGGCGCGGAAGTACCAGGGCAAGTTCGTGGAAAGCAATTTCCACCACTACGAATTCCTCGGCGCCCACTTCAAGGACGTGAAGGGCTACGACTCCTACCAGCAGAAGGCAGAGATGGCGCGCAAGGGCGGTCTCGAGGGCGCGGTGAACGGCTTCATGCAGGCCGCCAGCTGGGGCACGCCCGACAAGATCCTGCGCGGGCTGGAGGAGCGCCGGAAGCTGGTCGGCGATTTCGAGCTCAACATCGCCTTCCGCTTCGGCGGCACGCCGCTGGAAGTCTCCGAGCGCGGCCTCAAGCTGTTCGCGAAGGAGGTCCTGCCGGTGCTGAAATCGTGGGGGCCGACCAGGGCGCGCATGGCGGCGGAATAGCAAGACGCGGAGAGCCGGCGACTCAGAGCACCTTGCGCATCGTGATCGAGGTTGGCTCGACAAAGCCGGGGTGTGCCTCGCGCGATATCTCGACATAGCCGAGACCGGCGAACAGGCGCTGGTTGGCGGGCAGGGCGACGCGCACGCCCAGGCGCACGGCGGGATAGCCGCGGACGCGCGCCTCGTCCTCGACCGCAGCCACCAGCAGCGGCGCCAGTCCCGCGCCGCGATGGGCGGGCACCACCGCGAGGCGGCCGAAATAGAGATCGCCGGCGTCGGGCTGGAACAGCACGCAGGCGACCGGGTCGCCATCGCGCTCGACGAGGAAGGCGCCGTGGCCGTCGGCGAGTTGGGCGGCGATGCTCGTCGCAGTCTCCGACAGCGCGCCGGATTCGGGCAGCAGCCGGCCCCGGTACTCCGCGAACGCGGCAACCACGAGCCGGGCGAGCGTGGCGGCGTCGCCGGTCGTGGCGCGGCGGAGAACGCAGGTCATGGCGATGCCGTCAGGCAAGACGCGTTCCGCTGTCGATGTAGCGGGTGCCGGCGGTCTGCGACAGCGACAGGCGTTGGGCGTGGCCCGCGAGGCTCGTCTCGACGGTCCACGAGCGGTGGTCGGGCGTCTCGCCGCCGACCAGCGCCTCGCCCAGCACGCGGCCATCGCAGCCCTCGGCCGGCAGACCCAGCAGATGCAGGATGGTCGGCGCCACGTCGACGATGCCAGCGGGACAGGGCGAAACCGTAGCCTCGTGGAAGGCCGAACCACCGACCGCCAGCCAGTTGTTCAGCTCGCGCGGGTGCAGGCCGCCATGCATGCCGCCGCCGAGCGGGATGGCGTAGTCGTAGCGGCAGCGGCCGGGCCAGCCGCCCGAGCCCGGCTCGTCGTCGTCGCGCAGGGTGAACAGGATGTCGGCGCTACGGGGATGCGCGATGCCCAGCAGGCGATGGCTCAACGTGCCCGCGATGCCGCCCTGGTCGCCCTCGCCGCCGGCCGACAGGATCAGGCCGCACCAGGATTGTTCGGCCAGCCACGCCACCACGTCGCGCGCGAGGCCGGGATCGCGCCGACGCAAGGTCAGGCCGGCGGGCGATCCCGGCACCAGCGCCAGACCGTCCGCGTCCGCGGCGCGCGTGTCGGTCGGGAAGCCGGCGGCGTTGAAGGCCGCGACCAGGTCGATGCGCTCAAGGGTGGTGACGTGGCCGTGGTCCGACAGGGTGACGATCTGGCGGCGGTCGCGGTCGGGCGAACGCTGCCACGCATCGACGATGCGGCCGAAGGCGCGGTCGGCGCCGGCCAGGCAGGCCAGTGCTTCCGGCGTACCGATGCCACTGTAGTGGTAGGTCCAGTCGGGATCGGCGAACCACAGGATGGCGACGTCGGGATCGAGGCCGGGCCGGACGTGGTCGAGCCAGACCGAGGTGGCGTGGTCGATCCGCGCCGTCGAGGGAATGGCGACCGGCGGCACCGGCCCGAAGCGGCGCGCGATGGTGGCCAGTTCGTCGGCCGGCGCCCCCCAGGCGTCGCCATGCGCGGACCAGCGCAGTTGGCCCAGCCGCTCGGCGTGCGGGTTCAGCAACCAGGTGGCGCCGGTCGAGGCGGTCGACACCACCGCCAACGACTTGCCGGCCGCGTGCAGGCGTTCGCCCAACGTCGGCGCCTGCATCAGGCCACCGTTCCACGCCCGGTCGGCGACCAGCAGATGGTCCATCTTCGAGGTGTTGACCGGATGATCGGCGAAGGCGGCCGCGGCGTGGAACTGGTTGGCGATCAGCCCGTGGCGGGCGGGATCGCAGCCGGTGACCACAGCCGCGGCGTTGACCCGCGTTTCGCTCGGGAACACCGCCCGGCTGCGCGGGAACGCGCAATGGCCGACGGCGAAGCGGTGCAGGTTGGGCATCAGGCCGGGCACGACCATGTCGGGCCGCAGCCCGTCGAACACCACCACCAGAACCTTGTCGTCGCCCATCGCCCGCCCGTCCGCTGTCCGACGACGACTGTAGCGCGCGCATGGCCGCCTTGTCCCCGGCACTGTCGCGACGGCCCGGAATCGTGCCAGGCTCGCAGGAAATCCAGGGAGGACGACCATGGCCTACGAAACCATCGCCGTGCGCAAGACGACGCCCGCCATCGGGGCGGAGATTTCCGGCGTCGACCTGTCGAAGCCGCTGGGCAACCAGCAGTTCCAGGAAGTCCACGACGCGCTGATGGAGAACCTCGTGATCTTCTTCCGCGATCAAACCCTGACGCACGAGCAGCACAAGGATTTCGCCCGCCGCTTCGGCGAGCTGCACATGCATCCCGCCTCGCCCAACACGATCCCCGACCACCCCGAAGTGCTGACCATCAAGGCCGACGCGAACTCGAAGCACGTCGCGGGCGAAGAGTGGCACTCCGACGTCTCGTGCGACCCCGAACCGCCGATGGGCAGCCTGCTCTACATGAAGCAGTTGCCGCCGGCCAACGGCGGCAACACGCTGTTCTGCAACATGTATGCCGCCTTCGAGGCGCTGTCCGCCCCGATCCAGCGCCTGTGCGAAAGCCTGACCGCCATCCACGACGGCACCCAGGTCTATGCCGGGCGGTTCGGCTACGCGCAAAAGCCCGGCGGCTTCCCGCGCAACGAGCACCCCGTCGTGCGCACCCATCCTGTTACGGGTCGCAAGGCGCTGTTCGTGAACCCGAACTTCACAACGCACGTCGTGCAGCTGAAGCGGCCCGAGAGCAGCGCGCTGCTGGCGATGCTGTACCGCCACTGCGAGACGCCGGAGTTCCAGTGCCGCTTCGCGTGGCAACCCGATTCGCTGGCGTTCTGGGACAACCGCGCCGCGATGCACCACGCGATGTGGGATTATTTCCCGCACGGGCGGCTGGGGTACCGGGTGACGGTGAAGGGGGATCGGCCGGTTTGAGGGGGGAGGCTGAATGAACCGGGGATGAAAGCGATCGGCTCGGAGGCCTCGACCGACTCCGCGGTTTCGCCGTGCCGACCGAGGAGATTGGCGATCTCGATCCGGTGAACCACGATGAGTACAGGGAAGCGAGTACTTCCCTCACCGGCCCCTTCTTGTGGGATCGTTGACTCGTCCGAGCATGGTCGAGCAGTATCGTGTCGGGGGGAATCAGTGGGCTTACTTCGGCAATTGCATGGTGCTATCGCGGGCCGCTTTCGGCAGCGCTTTGCCGCCATCTCGATGATGGATGTCGCGGGATACAGCCGTTTGATCGCGCGCGACGCACAGGGCACGGTATCTCGCTGGGTACGGCTTCGCGACAAAGCGATTGGCCCCACGATTGTCGAACACGGTGGTCGTGCCTGGAATTTTTCCGGCGACGGTCTCGTGGTGGAGTTTCCCAGTGCGGCTCACGCGATACGCGGAACCCTCGATATCCAGCGCAGGGTAGCGGACCTCGAAGAGTCTGTCTCCGACTCCATTCGACTACGCATCGGCATTCATCTGGGCGACGTTCTCAGCGACGACAACGAATTGCACGGGAACGCCGCCAACGTCGCGGCGCGTTTGCAGACCTTTGCTTCGCCGGGAACGGTCATGGCGTCGGAGACGGTGGTCGCTGACTTGCCTGAATATCTCCAGCGCCTTGGCATGGACGTCGGTGCCCTGCGGCTAAAAAATTTTCCCGTACCAATTCGTGCCTTCCGTTTCTGGGGAAGCGAAGCCCATGGGACATTGCCCGTTGCCATGCCGCGGTACGACAGTGGACTTCCATCGCTCAGCGTTCTGGCTTTTGCATGCATCGGCGGCGCGGACGACGACCGCTATCTGGCCCAGGGATTGACCGAGGGTCTTGTCTCTTGCCTGTCCACAAACCCGGAGCTGTTCGTCGTCGCTCGCGGCGTGCTGCGGTTGCCGCCGGTGGAGACGGCGGCGTCCGCGGATCGGTTGGGCGTTCGCTACATAGTGTCGGGCACGTTGCAGCGTTCGGGCGCCCGCGTTCGCGTCACCGCGCAGCTCGCGGATCGCGAAGCCGGCCGGGTCATCTGGTCGGATCGGCTGGACGCGGCAGCCGGCGACATCTTCGGTCTGCAGGACATGTTGGCCCAGCGGGTAATCGAGCAGGTCGCCCCGCACGTGCGCCTGTCGGAACTGTCGCGAGCACTGCGCAAACGCCCCGAGCGTCTCGACGCATACGAGGCCGTGCTCCGGGCGACCGACAAGCTGTACAAGCTCGACCTCGGGGAATTCCGGCAGGCCGGAGACTTGTTGCGCCGCGCCCTGGCGATCGACCCGAACTACGCCTACGCGCATGCCCTCCTTGCGATCTGGTTCAGCATTCGGGTCGAGCAGGGTTGGTCGGAGTCCGTATCGGAGGATCGCACCGAACTCCTCACCGAAGCCAACACGGCGGTGGCGCTCGACCCGGGCGAGCCGGCGGCCCTCGCGTTCGCCGGACACGCCCGGTCAATCCAGTTGCGCGATTACCATGGCGCCGTCGAACTGTTCGACAGGGCCATCGCTTCGAGCCCGAGCGCCGCCGTGGCATGGATACGCAGCAGCCCGACCTATGCCTACATGGGGAATGGCATCGAGGCGTCGCGGCGTGCCAGGGAGGCGCTGCGATTGTCGCCGTTCGATCACCATGTCTTCTTCACGTACGCCACCATCGGTCTGGCGGCATACATGATGGACGATTACGTCGACGCGGTGACGTGGTGCGAGCGCGCCGAGCGTGCCAACCCGCGCTTTACCGCCAACCTGAGAATACTGGCGGCGAGCCTCGTCGCGGCTTCCCGGTTGCCGGAGGCACGTTCCGTGGCCGGGGCGCTGATGCGGGCCGATCCCGGCTTCAGGGTCGCCCCGTTCATTGAGCGGTATGCCATTCGCGACAACGATGCACGGGCGCTGTTTGGACGTCGCCTGGTCGATGCCGGAGTGGCGGCGTAGCCGTATTCTCGTCCCGCCCGCGGGGGACAGGTCAGAGCAGGGCGACTGCTTTCGATAGCGATACGTAGCCGTTGGCTCGGCACGCACCCGTCAACGCCTCGGTTTGAATGGCACTGTCCTCGATGACTTTTCTGAGAGCCGCCGGGTCGAGATTCGGCTTGCACGACAGGACGACGGCCGCGACGCCGGTTACCATCGCCGTGGCCGCCGACGTTCCGGTAAATGTACCGAAGCAATTCGAATCGGTACTATTGCGGCTGCCCGGCAAGTAGCTCCGGGTTGTTGTCAGGTTCTTTCCCGGCGCCGCGATCCCGACCCGCAGCGGTCCGCGATTGGATTTGGCGATCGGCTTGAGGTCGCCGCCGATCGCCATCACGGTCAGGACATTGGGGAGATCGTACGAAGCCGGCACGATCAGGCGGGAGTCGATGTTTGCCGAATTGTGACCCGCGGCGACAACGACGAGAACGCGCCGTTCGAGCGCATGCTCGATGGCGTGTTTGACCGCGTGGTCGGTGTCCATCGTCACGTCCCAACTCAAATTGACGATGCGGGCGCCGCGGTCCACCGCATGGCGAATGGCGGCGGCGGCGCCGGTCGCCGACAGCGGGTCGAGTGCCGTGAAGAATTTTACCGCGAGCAACTCCACCGGCGTCCGCGTCGGGGATTGCGTCACCGCGTTGCCCGTCACCGCCGCGATTAAACCGGCAAGTCGGGTGCCGTGGCTGGCCGCGCCGCTATCGCTCCGGGTGACGTCGTCGTCGACACGCTTTTCGCGCGCGCGAGGTTTGTGCCCGTTCGGCCTTTCAACGACGACCGAGCAGGCGATGTCGTCGAACTTCAGGGCAACATGCCCTCTCATGACCCCGGTATCGACGACGGCAATCTTGATTGCGTCCCGGTGCCACTTTGCTTTTCGCCGCCGGGCGGCCGCCTCCAGGCCGACGGTTCGGTCGATGGTGTTCCAGGCGGCCTGCTCGTTTATGGTTTCCATGGTCGGGACATCCAGGTCGGGTCTGTCGTGCGGAGTGGCGTGGGTCTAGATCTCCCACCCTGGGAATGTCTGTTTCCGCACCCTAGGAATAGTGTGGAAGTTCTGCCCGGACGTCGGCAATCAAGCTCTGCCAACTGGGCATCGACTTCAGACCTTGATGGCATGCCAGGGCGACGTCGCGGCCGGCTTCGTTGTCCATTCTGAAGTGAAGCCCCGCGATTACCCGGTTGTCGGAAACGCGCTCGGCCAGCGCAAAGAGCGGATGTGCGGCTTCGCTGCTGGGCAACCCGGGAAGGGCATCCGCCAAGGCCGCCGAGATGAGGTAGCTCTGCAAGGCATGTCCGGCCGGGAAGGCGGGTGTTGCCGGGGGGTCGATCATCGGGACTATCCAGGGGCAGATCTGGGACGGACGCAGCCCGCCAAAGTGATCCTTCAGGCACATCACGACATGCTCTCCGATATGGCGAGCGGCGTGCATCATCAGAAAAGTCTTGGGTTGGCTGTGGCCGTCGAGATTGAGCATGCCCGCCCAGTAGTTGAGCGCTCCTTCTCCATCGTGCTGATCGATTATCTCCATGAACCGGTCCTCGCGTTCCTCCGTTTGATCGAGAATGTGCTTGATTTCCTGTTCAAGTATCGCGGGCGTCACGGCGTGGGCGGGTCCGCGGGTCGACGTGCCGTCGGCGCTCTTCGCTTCGGCAACGGCGATCATGTCGGATTTCCAGCCCGGAGAGGTTCTGAGGAAGTCTTCCAGGTAGATGTAGGATCTCAACGCGGCGTTCCAGTTTCGAGGGCCGCGGCTGGCAACGGGCTTTGCCGGCGAATAGCCAGGCAGCCCCGCGCCGAGAGTGATCGGTCCGTACACCATCGAATTGAAGCGAGGCCACGGCTTCGACGGAGTGCTTCCGCCTTGGCCAAGATTGAGGTTGAGATTCAAGTTGTTGATAGCCATGCGAGCCTCCCCCCAGAATTGTTTCGCAATCACAGGATCATAGCCACTGCTAGACATATGTGGCAATTGTCACAGACAATCGTATTGCACACGAGAAAGAGCCGGGAAGCGATGAATCTGACCAACAAACTCTGCATCGTCACCGGCGCCGCCGGCGGCATCGGCGAGGCCATCGCGCGCGCCTACGCGGCTGCCGGCGCGCGCGGCGTCGTGGTGTCCGATCTGCCCGCCGCGCGCGAGCGGCTGGAGGCCGTGGCGCGCGACATCGGCGGGCTGGCGGTGTTGGCCGACGTCTCGCGCGAGGCCGACGTCAAGGCGTTGATCGCCGCGGCCGAGGCGAAATACGGGCCGGTCGACGTGTTCTTCTCCAACGCCGGCATCGCCCGGCACGGCCACGAGGATGCCTCGGACGCCGACTGGGACCTGAGCTGGCGCGTGCACGTGATGAGCCACGTGTTCGCCGCCCGCGCGCTGGTTCCCGGCATGCTGGCGCGCGGTTCGGGCTATCTGCTCAATACCGCCTCGGCGGCGGGTCTGCTGGCCTCGATGGGCTCGGCGCCCTATGGCGTCACCAAGCACGCCGCGGTGGCGCTGGCGGAGCATCTCTCGATCCAGTACGGCGAGCGCGGCATCAAGGTCTCGGTGCTGTGCCCGCAGGCGGTCGACACCAACATGTACCGCGGCACCGGCACGACGGCGGCCGGCCTCGACGGCATCATGAAGCCCTCGGACGTCGCCGACATCGTCGTCGCGGCGATGGCGGCCGAGCGCTTCCTGATCCTCACCCACCCCGTCGTGAGCGAGTACATGGGCCGCAAGAACGGCAACATCGACCGCTGGCTCGGCGGCATGCGCCGCCTGCTGCGCAAGACCATGGACGCCGGCGGCAAGCTGGGCGGCTGAGGCGCGGCCTGCCCCGCGGCGGCGGGCGCTGCCCGGCGGTGGGGACATGGCTCGTCTTCGCGGGCGTCGGGTCGCCCGCCGTTGCGCGGCCGTGCGTTCCGCCTCTAGGCTCGCTCCCGGTGCGACCGGTCCGGCATCGGACGACGCGGGGAGAGCGCCGACAAGCCGGCGGCACGACATGCCGGCAACGGGGAGGACGACGCCGATGGATCGCAGGCAATTTCTCGGCGCGCTCGGCGCCACGGGCGCGGGCGCGGCGCTGACGCCGTTCGAGGCGCTGGCGCAGACCGTCATGAAGTTCACGGTCACGGCGGGCCATCCGCCGGTCTTCAACTGGATCAAGGTGCTCGACGAGACCTTCCTTGGCACCATCGACCGCGAGACCGCGGCGGCCGGCAATCCGGTCAAGTTCGAATGGATCCGCGCCTATGGCGGCACCGTCGCCAAGCTCGGCGCCGAGAGCGACGCGCTCAGAAGCTCGGTGTCGGACGCCGGCATCGTGTCGCAGATCTTCGAGGCCGCGAAGTTCCCGCTGCAGCAGGTGACGCTGCAGGTGCCGTTCGGCTCGCCCGACATCCTGACGATCGGCGGCATCGTGGAGAAGCTGCACGCGCAGTTCCCCGAGATGAACGACGCCTGGGCGAAGAACAACATGACCCTTCTCGGCACGGTCGCCATCGATGGCTACCAGCTGATCACCAATTTTCCGGTCAACACCGCGGCCGATCTCGCGGGCAAGAAGATCTTCGTTCCGGGTCCGATCGCCAACTGGCTG
>CAMDVZ010000054.1 GCA_945878895.1 Caenispirillum bisanense
ATCGAGACCGTGCCACCATTGACGTTCGACACGACGACGGATTTCGCGACGGACGGATCGCTGATCCCGGGCGCGACGGCGCGTCATCCGGGACCGCCGCGTCTGTCGTAGGGAAATGGCGTCAGAACGGCTTCGTCACGACGAGAAACACGATGCCGATTATCAGCAGGGTCGGTACTTCGTTCCAGAAGCGGAACGCGCGGGCAGCCCTGGTGTTCCGGTCGGCTTCGAAATCCTTCCGCCAGCGTCCAAACAGATGATGGACGACGGTGAGTCCGACCACGAGCAGCATCTTGACGACGAACCAGCCCGTCGACCACCAGTTGCCGAGCCATGCCATCCAGAGTCCGAGGATCCAGACCGCGATCATCGCCGGGTTCATGATCGCGCGCAGCAGGCGGCGTTCCATGATCTTGAACGTCTCGGATTGAACGGAGCCGGGTTCAGCGTCGGCATGGTAGACGAACAGGCGCGGCAGATAGAGCAGACCCGCCATCCAGGCGATCACCGCGACGACGTGCAGGGACTTGAGGACCAGATAGAGACTCACTGTCCGCTCCATGCCAGCGATATCGCCCGATTGCGGCCCATCGGACAGCGGCTACAACTGGTCGGGCAAGCCGGACCCGACGCATCGCGATCCACCGACGACAGTGGTTCGTTCAACCGCTGATCCACGAGATCGGCAAGGCCGGCGATGAATCGTGGCGCCGTTCCCACCGTCGGAACGCGAACATAGGTCGACACGCCGACCTTGTGCGCCAGCTCGCGGTACTCGATGTCGAGTTCGACCAGCGTTTCGGAATGTTCGGACACGAACGCCAGCGGATAGAGGACGACGCCTTTGCCATCCCTGGCGGCGCGCTCGATCTCCGCACCTGTCGATGGACCGATCCATTTCAGCGGCCCGACCCGGCTCTGGTAGCAGATGCTCCAGTCCAGATCCGGAATGTCGAGTGTCATCGCGATGGCCCGGGCGGTGGCTTCCACCTGGACCTGGTAGGGATCGCCGCCGCGCACGATCTTCTCGGGCAATCCGTGGGCGGAGAAAAGCAGCCGGATCGGTCCGGTTCCGGCGTCTTCGAGGCCTTTTCTGACCAGAGCGACCGACGCGGCGACAAAGCCCGGCTGCGTCGGATAACAGCAGACCGATCGCGTGGGAACCTGGAGCCCGGCTTTGCGCGCGGCACGATGCCAGTCGACGATGGAGGATTGCGACGTCGCCGTCGACATCTGCGGATAGAGCGGCAGCAGCACGATCCGGTCCGGCGCCCAGGCAGCCATTTCGGCGGCGACGGCGTCGCTGAAGGGGTGCCAGTATCGCATGCCGACGAAAACGCGGATGGAATCGCCGGGATGCCTGGCCGCCAGCACGGTCTGTAGCGCCTCGGCCTGGGCCTGGGTTTGCGGCAGGATCGGCGAGCGGCCACCGATGCGGGCGTAGATGTTTCGCGCCACCGGTGCCCGACGCGTCGAGATGAACCACGCCAACGGCAATCGCACGAACGCCGGCGCGCCGATGATGGCGGGATCGCCGAACAGATTGCGCAGAAACGGCTTCACCGCGTCGAGCGAATCCGGACCGCCGAGATTGAACAGGACGACGGCGGTCTTCATGGCGGCGCCACCGTTCTAACCACGCCAGTTTCGCACGATGTCGACCAGCCGGGCGACATTGTCGGGCGGTGTCTGCGGCACCACGCCATGGCCAAGGTTGAACACGTAGGCGCCATGGCCGAGCTTGTCGAGAATGCGGCGGACCTCGCGTTCCATCGCCTCGCCGCCGGTGACCAGCATGATCGGATCGAGGTTGCCCTGCACGACGACGTGCGGCTGCAGCTCCTGTGCCGCCCAGTGCGCGCCGATGCCGGTATCGATGGAAAGCGCGGCAAATTCGGGCAGCCGTCGATACATCAACGCGGCCGGACCCACCGCGCGCGGAAAGGCAATCACCGGCACGTCGGGGCGCCGTGCCCGCAAGCCGGCGGCAATCGCCTGCATCGGCTGCACCGACCATTTGAACAGCTGTTCCTCGGGCAGGATACCGGCCCAGCTGTCGAATATCTGCACGGCATCGGCGCCCGCGCCGGCCTGACGGTCGAGATGTTCGATACAGGCCAAGACCAGGAGATCGATCAGACGACCGAAGGAATCGGGATGCCCATAGGCCCATTGCTTGACCTTGTGGAACTCCTTGCTGCCGCCGCCCTCGATCATGTAGCAGGCCAGCGTGAAGGGTGCGCCGCAGAAGCCCAACAAGGTGGTTTCGGCGGGCAGGGCTGCGCGGGTGGCCGAGATCGCCGCATAGACTGGCGCTAGTTTTTCCGCGATGGCGGCGAGCGACAGGCGCGCGATGTCGTCGGGACCGGTCAGGGCTTCGAGTTTCGGTCCTTCGCCCTCCTCGAACCAGACTTTCTGGCCAAGCGCGTGTGGCACCACCAGGATGTCTGAGAAGATGATGGCGCCGTCGAAGCCATAGCGGCGGATCGGTTGAAGGGTAACTTCGGTCGCGAGTTCGGGATTGTAGCAAAGGTCGAGGAACGCACCGGCCCTGGCGCGCACGGCACGATACTCGGGCAGATAGCGTCCGGCCTGCCTCATCAGCCAGATCGGCGGCGAGGCCGATCGGTTACCGCGCAGGACGGAAAGCAAGGGGCGATCCACAGGCGGCTCCACGAAGGTTTTGCTGCCTTCTTCCTACCATGAGTTATGAATCAAGGTAGTAGTCAGTAGCAGTGTGGTGGAATCGGAGGGATTAAATCCGTCCCGGCTCGATCCCGATTCGCTTCGCGGATCATACGGCGAACGGACGCGATACCGGGTTTGTGGGTGAATTCCGGCGGAAATGCGGGGATGAAGCGGGAAACGGTCGAAGCACGGCAATCGGATGGTCATGTTGGAGTCGACGGGTTGGGGATAGTGTGGGGACATCGTGGTGGAGGCGATGAAATCTGCTGTTGTCGTGGATGATCGGCATGGCGGTTATCCCGATGGTATGAAAGTCATCGGCGGGTCTGGAACCTTCGCTGGATCGGGCGAGCAGGGTGCCGGCGGTCGGGGATAGCGGGGATGGTTTCGGGTTTTGTCCCGCTGTTGTCACGAGGGTGGGGCGGATAGACTGGCGGTCGCCGGACGGACCCGGCCAAAGGCATGGCAGTGACCCGCAACCGCAATTTCCACGTCCATCTCGTGTCGGATTCGACGGGCGAGACCGTGACCAGCGTGGCGCGCGCCTGTCTGGTTCAGTTCGAGGGCGTGTTCGTCACCGAACATGTCTGGTCCCTGATCCGGACGCCCGGCCAGCTCGCGAAAATCGTGGCGGCGATGGAAATCAATCGCGGGCCGGTGCTCTACACCCTGGTCGATCCGGAGTTGCGCGATCAGCTGCGCGAACATTGTCGGCGGCTGCAGTTGCCATCGGTCGGCGTTATCGACCAGGCCATGACCATGCTGGGAACCCACTTTCACAGCAAGACCGCCATGTGGCCGGGCCGGCAGCATGCTCTCGACGACGAGTATTTTGGCCGGATCGACGCCATGCACTATACGCTCGCGCACGACGATGGGCAGTCGACGCACGACATCAACGACGCCGACGTGATCCTGGTGGGGCCGTCGCGGACCTCCAAGACGCCTACCTGCGTCTATCTGGCCAATCGGGGCGTCAAGGCGGCGAACATTCCCCTCGTGCCGGGCGTACCGCCCCCCGAGACGCTGGAGGCGGCGACGGCGCCGCTGATCGTGGGATTGACGACCGATCCCGAGCGGCTGGTGCAGATCCGCCGCAGCCGCATGAGATTGCTGCAGGAAGAGACGGAGACCGACTACACCGACCTCGAGGTGGTGCAGGAGGAAATGCGCAACGCCCGGCGTCTTTACGTGCGCCGCAGCTGGCCAAGCATCGACGTGACGCGTCGCTCGATCGAGGAGACCGCGGCGGCGATTTTGCAGATGCTGGCCCAGCGCCGCGAACAGGCCGTCGCGGTTGTCGGAGCGCGTGCAGACGACTGAGCGGAGGTGGAGCCATGACGCGAACGTGGTTGACGGTGCTTGTCACCGGATTTGGCGGTGCCGCGATGGCGGCCGACGGCATGGTCGAGATCCGTCGCGGCGCTGACGGGATGCTGTTTGGTTCGTGCGTGCCCTCGCTCGTGCTCGACAACAAGACCCTACGAACGCTGGACTATGTGCAAGTGGATGTCGAGTTCGTCCTGCGCGATGGTCGGCGCGCGACGCTGGAATTCAAGTCGCGCTACCGGCACGGCATCGACCGGCCCATCGCGCCAGGCGCATCGGCGGCGCTGGTGGTGCATGGAGACGAGTCGCGGCCGCTTTGGGCGACCTGCGAGGAGATCGTGTCCTCGCGGGCCGTGTCGGTTGCGTGTGAGACCGCCGGTGGCGCGTGTACGGAAACCGTGGGCGTAAAACCCTAGCCGGATCAGCGCTGCGCGATGCGGCGTTGCCGCATGACGGACGTTGGCTGCCACGTCGGGGCCGCCGCGGCAGCGATGGCGGCCGGGCCGGCGGCATCGCCCGCGGCCTGGAAGAGATCGTTCGCTGCGGCGAGCAGTTCGGCGGCCTTTCGGGCGTTGCCATGCTTGCGCTCGACCAGCGCCAGGCCGAGGGCTGCATGCGCGTCGAGGCCGGGCAGACGCGCGGCACCTCCCGCGACCAGGCGGATGTGCTCGTACAGGGGGCGCACGGCCGCCGCGGGTGCGTAGCCCATCGACAGGTCGGCGAGCGCGATTAGCGCGTCCAGTTCGAGGTCGACCCGGCGCTCCTCGCGCAGGATGTCGCGGGCGTCCTCGTAGGCGGCGTGGGCCGGTTCGGTCCGGCCCGCGAGCGCGAGCAAGTCGCCGAGGCCGATCGTGGCCAGGCCCTGGGCGATGCGGTCGCGTTCGGTGCGCGCGAGGCGCTGGGCATCCGTATAGAGGGTCATGGCGGCGGTCTGGTCGCCGCCGGTCCGGGCAAGCTCGGCAAGACCGAGCAACGCGTAGGTTTCGCCGGCGCGATCGAACGCGGCACGATAGAGGTCGCGGGCTTCGAGGTAGAGTCCGGTGGCGGCGGCGGCGTTGCCGGTCTGGCGCTCGAGTTCGGCTTCGCTGCGCAGTGCCTCGGCGAGTCCGGAGCGGTTGCGGTCGTGGCGGTAACGTTCGACGGCGTTGCGGAATCCGGTCCGGGCGGGCTCGACACGGCCGAGGCGGCGGTCGATGTCGGCCACCAGTGCCAGGGCGCGGGCTTCGCCGGCTGGATTGCGGGCCCGGCGATAGGATTCGAGGGCCGCCTCGAGACCCGCATACGCGGTGTCGACATCGGCGATTTTCAGGGCGGCAATGGCGGCGGTCAGCTGCTTCTGTGCCCGCTCGGACTCACCCCACGGTCCTGGCTTGTCCCAGACCGCGATCGTCTCGGGTGGCCGGCCGGTGTAGTACCATACCCCCCAACCACCGATCGCCAGCAGCCCGACCGGAATGGCCATGATCGTCAGCGTGCGTCCATGCAGCGACTCCTCGTCGGAACCCTTCATGACCCGCCACGCGACGAGGAGAAAGAAGGCGACGATGGCAGCGGCGCACGCCAGAACCGTCGTCGTGTCCTCGCGCGTGATATCGAGACCGAAATCGAACATTCCGACGTCTCCGGAATCAACCTGAGTTAAATAAAAATATCAGTGTTCCTATATAACATATTGTTATTTATGTAGAAAAGGCGGTTTTCAGGATCGATTTAGGGGGGCTCATTCGGCCGCGGTGGCGGTGCGCGAGAAGCGGCGGGGCACGGCGCGGTCGAACCGGGCGTCGAATTCGTGGATGGCGTCCTCGACGCGCGCGACGATGTCGGCCAGCTTGGCCGCGTGCACGACCTTGAGGCCGAACAGGTCCTTCACGTAGAAGACGTCGACGACGCGCTCGCCGTAGGTCGTGACGTGGGCGGACTGGATGCGCAGGCTGAGGCCGGCCATGGCGCGGGTAACCACGTGCAGGAAGCCGGGCCGGTCGCGACCATTGACCTCGATCACGGTGTAGGCATTGGACGCGTTGTTGTCGATCAGCACGCGTGGCGCGACCGTGAAGAGCAGATCGCGGGTCGGATAGTTGGGACGCAACCGCTCGAGTTCGCCCGATATGTCGAGGGCGTTGGTCAGGGATTGTTCCAGCCGGCCGCGCAGGCGCGCCAGACGTTCCTCGCCGTCGAACGGCTTGCCCTCGAGATCCTGGATCCAGAACGTGTCGAGAGCGGTACCGTCGCTGAGGGTGAAAATCTTGGCGTCGACGATGCTGGCGCCGGAAACCGCGAAAGCGCCGGTCAGACGCGCGAACAGACCGTGGGTATCGATCGTGGCGAGCGTGATCTCGGTCGCCGACCGGCGTGCGTCGACGCGGTGCGTCATGTGCAGCGGAGCCGGCGTGCGCGCCACCTCGCGCATCAACCCGGCGTGGCGAGCCAGCGGGTCGGTGTCGAACGACAGCCAGTAGGCTGGCGTGCCGAGGGCAAGATGGGCATCGCGCTCGGCTTGCGTCCAGCCCGCGAGGCGACCGATCAGCGAGTCCTGGGCGGCCTTGGCGCGTGCGCCGCCCGAGGCTTGCAGCGTGCCGCCCGACAGCGTCTCCTCGGTGGCCGAATAGAGCTGGCGCAGAAGGGCTGCCTTCCAGGCGTTGAACACGTTGGGGCCGACGGCGCGGATGTCGCAGACCGTCAGCACCAGCAACAACCGCAACCGTTCGGGAGACTGAACGAGGGCGGCGAAATCGGCGATGGTCTTGGGATCCTGGAGGTCGCGCTGGAACGCGATCGAGGACAGCGCCAGGTGATGGCGCACCAGCCATGCCACGGTCTCGGTCTCGGCGTCGCTCAGTCCCAGCCGCGGCCCCAGCTGCATGGCGACGTCGGCGCCGAGCACCGAATGATCGCCCCCGCGGCCCTTGGCGATGTCGTGCAGCAGCACCGCCAGATAGAGCACGGGCCGCGACAGGACCTTGGGCACGATCTCGGAGGCCAGCGGATGTTCGTCGCGCAGCGTGCCCGCCTCGATGCTGGCCAGCACGCCGATCGCCCGGATGGTGTGCTCGTCGACGGTGTAGGTGTGATACATGTCGTGCTGCGTCTGTGCCACGACCCTGCCGAAGTCGGGCACGAAACGGCCGAACACGCCCGCCTCGTTGAGCCGCCGCAGCGTCGTTTCGGGATCGTGGCGCGAGGTCAGCATGGCCATGAACAGGCGGTTGGCCTCGGGATCCTTGCGCAGTTTCGCGTCGATCAGTTTCAGGTTTTGCGTGATGGTGCGCAGGCTGGCGGGGTGGACGTCGACGTCGGCTTCCTGGGCGACACTGAACAGTTTCAGCATCAGCGCCGGATCGCGGGTGAAATCCTCCGGCGCGCCGACCGCCAGCCGGTCCCCGTCGAGCCTGAATCCCTCCAGCTGGCGCTTGCGCAGCGTGTCCCACAACAGGCGCAGCTTCGGCTTGCGCCGCCGCGAGGCTTCCAGCGCCGCCACGAAGATGCGCGTCAGGTCGCCGACCGTCTTGGCGTGCAGATAGTAGTGCTTCATGAAACGCTCGACGCCGCGGCTGCCGGGCCGGTCGGCGTAGAACGCGCGCGCCGCGATCTCGCGCTGGAGATCGAACGACAGCCGGTCGTCGGGCCGGCCGGTCAGGAAGTGGATATGGCAACGCACCGTCGACAGGAACCGCTCGGCACGATCGAACTGGCGAGCCTCGGCTGCCGTCAGCACGCCCTGGCCAACCATGCCCTCGGGATCGTCGACCCGGTATAGATACTTGGCGATCCAGTAGAGCGTCTGCAGGTCGCGCAGGCCGCCCTTGCCTTTCTTGACATTGGGCTCGACCACGTAGCGCGAATCGCCCATCCGTAGGTGGCGGGCATCGCGCTCGGCGAGCTTCGCCTCGAGGAAATCGCGACCGTCGCCGGCGAGATATTTCTGCGCGAAGACGCGGCGCAGCTCGTCGTGCAGGACACGCTCGCCCCACAGGTAGCGCATCTCCAGCAGCGCGGTGCGCACGGTGAAATCGCGATCGGCCTGGCGTACGCATTCGTCGACCGAGCGCGTGGCGTGGCCCACTTTCAGCCCGAGGTCCCAGAGGAAATAGAGCATGTACTCGACGACCTGCTCGCCGCGCGGAGTCTGCTTGTAGGGCAGCAGAAACAGCAGATCGATGTCCGATTGCGGCGCTAGCGCCGCGCGGCCATAGCCGCCGGTCGCCACGATCGCCAGCTGGTCGGCCATGGTCGGATTGGCGGCCGGATAGACGCGCTCGACGGCGACGTCGAACAGCGTTCGGATCAGCTGGTCCATCAGGAACGACGTCGCCTGCATGACCGCGATGCCATCGGCGGACGCCGTCGTGCGTCGCGCCGCGGGTTCCTCGCCTTCGCCCTCGAAACGGCCGCGGATCTCGGCCCGGCCGTCGGCCAGCGTCTGTTTGAACAGCGCCAGCAGCGCGGCCCTCGGGGGCTCGGCGCCCTCGTCGAGATCGCCGCACAGTTCGGCGATCGCGCCGATCAGGGCCTGACGGTGGATAATCGCGCGACGGCGCGGGACGGTATCGTAGAGGGTGGCCATACGCGGTATCATAGCGCAGGCGGGCGCCCGCCGGTATCGCCCCTGTAGTCGGCGCCATTGCCTCGAAGAAGCCTTCGCGTCGTCAACGTCGCGTCGCGCGGAACGTGTCGAATCACCAGCGGTCCGACCGGACCCGTCAAGGAGACATGACAATGAGCATTGGTTCCAGAATTCTCGCCGCCGCGCTGATCGGCGCGCTCGCCGTCGCGCCGATGGCGGTCTTCGCCCAGGGCACGCAGACCGCGCCGGCGGCCAAGCCCGCCGCGCCGCCGCCGGCCGCGGCCCCCGCCGCGAAACCGGCGACCGCCGCGCCGGCGCCGGTGGCCGACCCGCTGGACATCAACACCGCCAGCAAGGACCAGCTGATGACGCTGGACGGCATCGGCGAGGCGCGCAGCGACGGCATCATCAAGGGTCGTCCCTACCGTGCCAAGAACGAGCTGACCGATCGCGGCATCATTCCCGACCCGGTGTACGAGAAGATCAAGGACAAGATCATCGCCAAACAGGTCGCGGCGGCCCCGGCTGCCAAGCCTGCCGCCACGCCGGCCGCGGCGCCCGCCAAACCGGCCGACACCACGACCAAGAAATAGGGTCGCGGTCCGCCGCGCTCCGGCGTCGCATCGAACGGCACGAGAAACGGCGGCTCCGGCGACGGGGCCGCCGTTTTCCGTTTCGGGCGTCGTTTCGCGCGCGCCGATCCCGTCTATAATCGCGGACATGACCGACGCCTTCGCTCCGCCCCGCAACACGATCTACGCCCTTGCGTCGGCCATGCCCGCGCGCGGCGGCGGCGCCGGACTGGCCGTGTTCCGCGTGTCGGGTCCGCGGGCCGACGACGCGCTGGTGTTCATGACCGAGCCAGGGGCCTTCGCGCGCGGCTTTTCGGCCCGCGACCCGTCGTTGCCGGCCGATCGCCGCGCCAATCTGCGGGCGCTGATCGATCCCGCGACCGGCGAGGTGGTCGATCGGGGCATCGTGCTGTGGTTTCCCGCGCCCAACTCCTTCACCGGCGAATCGGTGGTCGAATTCCACGTCCATGGCGGGCGGGCGGTGATCGCGGCCATGCTGGCGGCGCTGGCGGCGTTGCCGTTCTGCCGGTCGGCCGAACCAGGCGAGTTCACCCGCCGCGCCTTCGAACACGGCAAGTTCGATCTCACGTCGGCCGAGGCGGTGGCCGATCTCGTCCATGCCGACACCGCTGCCCAGCGGCGCCAGGCACTGCGCCAGTTCGACGGCGCGCTCTACCGGCTCTACGAGGACTGGCGCACCATCCTGTTGCGCGCGCTCGCCCACCTCGAGGCGGCGATCGATTTCCCCGACGAGGATCTGCCCGCCGACGTGGCGGCGCACGCGCTGGAGCCGCTCGACCGGCTGCGCGAGGAGATCGCGGCCCACCTCGTGGACCGCCGCGGCGAGCGGCTGCGCGATGGCGTGTCGATCGCCATCGTGGGTCCGCCCAACGCCGGAAAATCCTCGTTGCTCAACGTACTGGCGCGGCGCGACGCGGCGATCGTGGACGCCGTCGCGGGCACCACGCGCGACGTGGTCGAGGTGCATCTCGATCTCGGCGGTTATCCGGTGATCGTGGCCGACACGGCGGGCCTGCGCGAGAGCACCGACGCGGTCGAGCGCGAGGGCGTGCGGCGCGCCCGCGCCCGCGCCGCGAGCGCCGATCTGCGGCTGGTGGTGGTGCAGGCGGCCGACCGGGCGGGCGTGCCGGGCGAATGGCAGCGGGTGGCGCGCGACATCGCCACCTCGGCCGAGAGCTGGGATCCGCACACCGATCTGGTGGTGATCAACAAGATCGACCTGCTGCCTGACCGGACGGGACTCGAGGCGGCGCTCGGCGGATCGGGCGCCGACGGCCATGCACCCCGGGTGGCGTGGGTCGGCGTGTCGGCGAAAACCGGCGAGGGCGTGGCGGCGCTGGTCGAGCGGCTCGAGCGTCAGGTCGCGGCCACGATCGGCGAGGTGCCCGCGACGATCGATGGCGCGATGGCCGGCGCGCGCGCCGCGGCGTGGCAGGAACCGCCGCCGCTGACGCGGGCGCGCCATCGCGAGGCGCTGGAGCGCTGCCTGGCGGCGCTCGACCGGGTCGCCGACGCCGCCCGGGCGCGGCCCGATGACTCGGAGTTGCTGGCCGAGGATCTGCGCATCGCCGCCCGCGCGCTCGCTCGCATCACCGGCCGGATGGACGTCGAGGACATGCTCGACATGGTGTTCCGCGATTTCTGCATCGGCAAATAGAACGCGCCGCCGACCACCGGCTTCGCGCACCGCTTCGACCGACGCAAGCGGCGCGCCCATAGGCGGCAATAGTGAGCGGAGATGGTCGGCGTACCGTCGGCCGGACACGTTCGTGCTCCCGCCGGTACGCCAACCATTGCTGGTCAAAGTTTGCGGCTCGACCGGTGCGCCCCAGGAAGATGTCTTGTGGCGGGGGCGTTTTTCCAGGCGCCGCGGCGGTTACGCAGGAGCGACGAGGGCAGTGCAATCGGGTGAACGTGGCGCCGGGACATCGGTGCGGGTTCGAACCGGCGAAACCTCGCCAGAACGGCACAATCCGGGCGCGCGCCACTCCAGTGGCGCATCTTCTCCGTCGCGTGGGCGATCGAGGACGCTCGCGATGAGCGCCAGTGGACTGGCGCGCTCCCGGACGGTGCGACATCGCCGCGGTTTCCATCGACGCGACAGCTGTCCGGAAGCCGGAACGACGTTTACCCGAATGCCCTGCGCGGCGAGGGGAGCATGGCTTGCCTTCGCGGCACGCTCGCCGGCACAGTGAAGGCGGCAAACGACGGATGATCGGAGAGGCGCGATGAAGCTCGGACTCTACATGGCGACGCAGTGGCGGCAGGGGGCCGATCTTGGGCCGGAACTGGCCAACCTTCTGGAGCAGACGCGTGTCGCCAGGGCGAGCGGCCTCGCCTCGATCATGGTCGGGCAACATTTCGTGTCGAGCCCGTTGCAGATGTTCCAGGCCATGCCGCTGCTGGCGCGGCTGGCGGCCGAAGCCGAGGGCATGATGCTGGGGCCAGGGCTGCTGCTGTTGCCGTTGCTCAATCCGGTGGTCGTCGCCGAGGAGACCGCGACGCTCGACTGGCTGACGGGAGGCAACGCGATCATCGGCCTCGGCCTCGGCTACCGGCAGGAGGAGTTCGATTCGATCGGCGTGCCGTTCAAGGAGCGCGTGCCGCGCTTCGTCGAAGGCGTCGAGGTGATCCGCAAGCTGTGGTGCGACGACGTCGTGAACCACGCCGGCCGGTTCCATAAACTCGCGGGCGTCAGCGCCAGCCTGAAGCCGAAACGTCCCGGCGGGCCGCCGGTCTGGATGGCCGGCGACGTCGAGGTGGCGGTCAAGCGCGCCGCCCGACTCGCCGACGCCTGGATGCCGTCGCCGATGGTGACGCAGAACGCCGTCGGGCGGCTGGGCGCCCTTTTTCGCGAGACCCGCGCCGCGGCCGGCCTGGCGTCGGCCGTCGAGTTTCCGGTGATCCGCGAATGTCATGTCGGCAACGGCGTCGGCAACGCGCTCGACGAGGTGCGCGAGCCGCTGTCCTTCAAGTACGAGGCCTATGCCGGCTGGGGCGGCGCCAGCGGCTTCGTGCCGGCCGACAGCATCCGCGCCGATTTCGACAAGTTCGCCGCCAGCCGCTTCATCATCGGCTCGCAAAGCGAGGTGGTCGACCAGATCGGTCGCTACGGCGAACTGACCGGCGCCAACCATCTGCTGCTGCGCGTGCAATGGCCGGGCCTCGACCAGAAGACCGCCGTGCGCACGCTCGAGCGGTTGGGCCGCGTGGTCGAGCAGCTGGGGTAGCGACGGGAGCTATGGCCATTCCTGCCGGCCGCGGATGTCTCGTTCCTTGCGGCCGGATGCCCATGCAACTTCCTTGTTCGTCGCCAGCCGTATTCGGGTGGATACCGCGATGATCTCGCGGATCCTGGTGCCGATGCCGTAGCCACTGAGTTCGTTGGCCTTGACGATGACCTGGTCGGGATGGGCGGTCTCGCCGCCGAAGTCGTCGCTTTCGAAATCGATCTGGTTCTCGGCTACCTCGACGATGCACGTGCCATGGACCCGGACGTCGAAGACGACGAGAAGGCGCCCTACCTGAATGTCCGCCCCCGCGGTGTACTCGGCGTTCTCCCCGAAAACCCAGAACGTCTTGCGCGATGGCGCCGTGGGGCGCTTGCCCTGGCCTCTCAATGTGTAGGTCCAGGTGCTGCGCTTCCAGTTCTCGATGTAGGCCGACGTGGTGGGTCGCCAGCTGAAGTAGAGCGGCATGATCGTACTCCCTGTTTCATGCGACCGGCGTGGGTGGATGGGTCGCGAGATCGAAGCCCGGCACGCAGCGCAACAGACGCGCGAGGTTGTCGGCCTTGCCGACGGCCTGGATGTGGGCGGGGGCGACGCCTTCCTCGAGCACGACCGAGCCGGCGCCGAGCGCATCCGCAAGTTTCGCCGCCAGGGTCAACGGCGTGGCGGCCGCCGCGCCGGGTTTCTTGTCGGCGGCGATCTGCGTCGTCACCAGCTTGCGGAACACCTCGGTGTTGGGGCCGGTCTCGTTGCCCGTGGTGCGGAAGGCCGCGAAGAAGCCAGCGCGCAACGCCGCCAGCGCCGGCGCCGACAGCGCCGTGCGGGCGGCGCGTTTGCGTTGTCCCGGCGGCACGCCGCCGTCGAGGACGAATGAGTCCCAGTAGAGGCAATCGAACAGGGCGCCGCCCACGACGCGGTTCTCGAACAGGCCGGGTTTCGACAACGACGCCATCGCCGCCGTCCAAGGCGTGTAGCCGCCGCTGAAGCCGACCGGCAGCAACCAGGCGCGACCGCGCGCGGCGGTCACCGACGCAGCGTCGAGCTCGCCGCCGGCACGCGCGGCGAGCAACGTGGTCAAGCCGTCGGTCACCACGGCGTCGAGTTTTTTCAGGGTCGAAAAAGGCGCCGGATCGACGCCGCCCTGGGTCGACAGACGCGGCCCGATCAGCACCACGTTCTTGCCCGACGCTTTCAGCTGCGCGGGCAAGCGGTGATGCTTCTCCATGTTGGCGAGCGGTTCCCACTTTTCCACCGCGTTGGCCTCGAGCCCGTGCAGGAACAGCACCACGAGGAAGTCGGCGGTCGGGCCCCAGCCCGGCACCGCGTACAGCAACGCGTTGGGCGGCGGCTTCCACGGCAGCGAATCGAGACGGGCCGGCAGGGCGCGGTCGAGAGCGGGCATGGCGGAACTCCACGCGTGGGGTTGTGGAGAATAGCGCCGGTGCGCGCCGGGGGGAAGCGGCACGACGAGACCAGTGATCGGGAGCGTGAGGCGGTCGCGGAGATCAGGACGGCTTCTGATTTCCGGTTGCGGCGTCGATTGCCTCGACGAATTGCGCCGCGAGGCCGGATTCGATCAGCGCCTCCAGTTGCGAGACGTCGATGGTGCCGCTTTTTCTCTCCGCCGTGTCTGCCGCCTCGAGTGCATGGTAGTAGGGGTTCTTGGACGCGGAGATGCGGTCGGGAAGCGTTTGCTCGCCGGGGAGCACGCATCCCATCCGGATGGAGAGGACGAGATAGGACGCGGCGCGCGCCGTTCGACCATTGCCGTCGTCGAACGGATGAATCCAGTTGATCCGCCACATGACGTAGGCGGAAAGATGAACTGCCGAGGCTGTGTCCCAATTTTCGTTGACGTACTCGCACAACTCTTCAACGAGTCCGGGAACGTCCCGACCAGGCGGCGGTTTGTGGCAGCTGCCGAAAATTTCCATTCCGCCGGTGCGAAACGCGCCGGCGTTCCGCTCGATACCTTCGACGGCCTCGCGATTGAGGGTTAGCAACGTGGACAGGCGGAGCTTGAAGCGTGCCGCGCCGGGCGCGATATGGCGGCGAATCTCCTGGAGAACGAAGTCCGTTTGGCGGAGCCCGTTTTCCGATTCCCGACGCGCGATTTCGAGCTTGTCGGTGAGCAACGGCTCGACCATCGGCTTGCTATGGCGTTCCTCCGACATTGGTCGGAACGGCCATCAGTTCTTTTGAAGCGCCAGTCGGTCCGCTGCTTCGTCGATCATTTCGCGTGTGATCAGATCGTTTTCGATCCGGGTGTTGCCGTAAGCAAAACTGCGGCGCTGCGCCTCTTGCTGGGCGGGGGTCATCTGAATCCGTTTGGCTTTCTCAAGCAGGAGTTCCAGTTCTTTGCTCACGATGGAATCCTTTCTTGAACAGCACTGTAGCGGACATTCCTCCGAGTCCGGTAGGATCGACACTAACAGACGAATCGCCTGTAGACAACGTGGCGAGTCAACTTGTTGATCGCGCGGTTTGGCGCTGCCGTCTACGGACCCACTTCCTCCATCCATTCTGCAGACAGGTCGGAGCATTCGCATGGTGCGCTTCCCGGTCCGGCGCCCCGCTTCGCGGGAACCCCCGGTTGCGTCGGGCTCGCGACGCCCGTAGCGTTGGTCCGTCGGGGTGGAGGCATCGAATGGCCGGAGTCGATATCAAGGCGGCGGGCGACGCGGCCAAGGCGGTCGGCGATGCCGTGAAAGCCCTTGGGCCGACCGACGAAACGCGCAAGGAGTTCGCCCAGACCTTTCTCGGATCGGTGATCGGGCAAACCGTCGCGCTGGTCGGTTTGCTGGTGACCTATGCCGCCTTCGTCGTTCTGGCGTGGAAGTATGCGCGGGAAGACCTGGCGGAGATTCAGGCGCAGTTCGGCCAGACGTGGTTGCTGGTCGGGATATCGTTGCCGTTCGTCGCGATCCTCCTGTTCACCGCCCTGCCGACGGCATTGCGCGCCCGGCGCGAACGACGGCTGAAGAAACTGGCGGTCGCTAGCGAGGGCGTGGTCAAGCCGGGCTACTTTCGCCTGCACCCCTATGGCGCCGCCGACAGCGAAAGTTTCCATCGCCTCGACGGTGCCGAGCGCGACGTGCTGGCGTGGATCGAAGGCGCCACCGCGTCGCTTCTTTATCTGTCGGGCGCGTCCGGCGTCGGGAAGTCGTCGGTGCTGGCGGCCTACGTCGCGCCGCGATTGCGCAAGGCCGGTTGGGCCGTCGTCGAGATGCGGATTTTCGGCGATCCGGTCGAACGGCTGCGCGAGGCATTGACCGGCGCCGCCGACGTGCTGCCACGGGGCACGCCGAAAGACGCCGCGCCGCGCGATCTGCTGGAGCGGGCGGCGCGGCGGCGCAAGGATTTGCCGCCGTTGCTGATCGTCGTCGACCAGTTCGAGGAGTTCCTGATCCTGCACGAGGAGGGCGTGCGCGCCGCCTTCAAGGCGCTGCTCGACGATCTCGTCGCGCGGCCGATCGACGGGGTGCGGTTGTTGCTGACCTTCAGGAGCGACTATCAGGGACTTGTGTTCAAGCTCGGCCTGCCGGCGCCGAACGGACGCGCGAACTGGTGGGAACTGTCGCCATGGAGTCGCGCCGAGTCGGAATTGTTCCTGCGCGGCTAGCGGGCGGATGTTGAGCGTGGAGGGGTCGGCGGCGCTGTTCAAGGGGCTCGACGCGATCGAACAGACGCGCGGCGTCTATCGGCCGATCACCCTCAACATGATGGGCATGGTGATCGACCGCATGGGCGCGACGCTCGACGAGCCGCCCGAACGGTTGATGCACGTCTATCTCGAACAATGCCTCGCGCGAGGCGACACGCGGGATTACGCCAGAGCCGTGCTGTCGGGGATGGTCACCGACGCCGGCACCAAGGTGCCGCGCGACGAAGCTGGCCTGGTCGGGTTGACGCACCTCGAAGCGTGGCAGGTCGAATCGACCCTGCGCGCGCTCGACCGGCAAGGGCTGGTCAGAAGGCTCGAAGGCGCCACGCCGGTCTGGGAGATCGCGCACGATTTTCTCGCGCGCATGATCGGCCAGCTCATCGGGCGCTTGAGGCCCTCGGAGGCCGTTACTTTTTGAGGTTTTCGCCCGGTCTGACCCGGTGGCTTCCGCCGCCGACGGCTCCGACGCCCGTCGGGCCACCGATCGGGTCGCCCCGATGCCTCTCCGGCGGGTCCGCGCGGGCTCCCGACGCGGGTCTCCCGCCGCCTTCGGTGCCGTTCCGGG
>CAMDVZ010000055.1 GCA_945878895.1 Caenispirillum bisanense
CGCCGCGCATGACGGTGTCGCCGCCGCGCGCCGCGACGTCGCGTCGGGTGCCGTCCTTGAGAACGTAGGTGACCTTGGGCATGGATTCTCGCCGCAACGGGGTGGACCGATGGCCGGCGTTAGACCAGACGCGGTTTGCCGGGGCAAGGGGGCGAGATGCGATGTAGCTTTCCGCAGGCACGGGACACGGTGCGAATGGCGACTAGACCCGGCGCATGAGACATCCGACTTCTCGCACGGCGGCGCTGGCGCCGGAGAATTCACCCGGCCACAATCGAACTGTGTCGCCGTCTACGCGGGTAAACGCCAAATCCAATCCGCTTGGCTTGGGTCCAATCTGGACCCACATCTTGTCTCCATTTTTCGAATGGACGATCGGCACGGGTCTCCGATCGGGTAAAATAATGCTCGTCTCCGTGATCTCCAATATTTCTTTGCTTGGTCCGCAATCTCTCGCCACCTCCCTCGCTCCGGGTTCTGGAATGAATTTCCATTTCCCGATCATCGGATTGCGATCACACCCGGCGGACAGCAGGCAGATCGCGGTCAGTGTGGCTACTTTTCCGAGCATCATTGCCATTCTCCGACATCTGTCACTGTCGGAAAATACACCCCCCCCCTAAATTACAAGCGCGGGTGGATAATTTCGATACGAACTCCGAGAGGCTCGGGCCGTCAACTCAATGTCGTCGCGCCTCACGCCAGGGTCGTCAGATCCTCCGAGGCGTAGCCGCGCAGTGCGGCGAGATCCCCGGCGCGCACCCGGGGCACCCAGTCGGGATTGGTGATCAGGGCGCGGCCGACGGCGACCAGATCGACTTCCTTGCGCTCGACCATCTCGATCAGCGCGTCGATCGAGGTCGCGCCGGTGCGCTGGCCCTTGTTGAAACCGAAGAAATCGCCATCGAGCCCGACCGAGCCGACCGTGATCACGGGCTTGCCGGTCAGCTTCTTCGTCCAGCCCGCCAGGTTGAGCGTCGAGCCCCCGAACTCCGGCTCGTGGAAGCGCCGGGTCGAGCAGTGGAAGATATCGACGCCGGCATCGGCGAGCGGCGCCAGGAACTTCATCAGCAGATCGGGCGTCGGCGCCAGGCGGGCGGTGTAGTCTTGCTGCTTCCATTGCGAGAAGCGCAGCAGGATCGGGAAGCCGGGTGCGGTCGCGCGACGGCAGGCGCGCACGATGTCGGCCGCGAAACGGGTCCGCGCCACCAGGTCGCCGCCGAACGCATCGTCGCGGACGTTGGTGCCGTCCCAGAAGAACTGGTCGATCAGATAGCCATGGGCGCCGTGGATCTCCACGCCGTCGAAGCCCAGCCGCATCGCTTCGCCGGCGGCGCGGCCATAGGCGTCGACGAGGTAGGCGACCTCGGCCTCGGTCATCGGTTCGCCGACCTTCTTGCCGGGCTTGAACAGGCCCGACGGGCCGGCCGGCGGCGCCTCGACGTTGGGCAAGGAGCCCGCCTTGCGCATCGTGCCGACATGCCAGATCTGCGGCATGATCCGGCCGCCGACCTCGTGCACCGCGGCGACCACGCGCGACCACCCCGAGAGAGCATCGGCGCCGTGGAAGCGTGGCACGCGAGGATCGCTGGCGGCGGCCGGGTGGTCGATCACCGTGCCCTCGGTGACGATCAGCCCGACGTCGTTTTCCGCCCGTCGCCGGTAGTACGCCACGACATCCTCGCCCGGCACGCCGCCGGGCGAGAAGCTGCGCGTCATCGGCGCCATGACGATGCGGTTGGGCAGCGACAGCTTGCCCAGCGCGA
The DNA here is from genome assembly GCA_945878895.1 of Caenispirillum bisanense. Classification (GTDB taxonomy): domain Bacteria; phylum Pseudomonadota; class Alphaproteobacteria; order Reyranellales; family Reyranellaceae; genus CAMDVZ01. Next base: position 1,767 of record CAMDVZ010000055.1, read on the forward strand.
AGGGCGCGAACAGCGGCGCGGTGGAACGGCTCATCGGGCGGACTCCGGCGATTGCGGATGGAACGGATCGCGCCGTTGCTAGAGTGTTTTCCGGCCCGGTGGAAGCGCGTGGTTCGCGGGGGACGGCAGATGCTCCGCCGCACCCGCCGGGCGGCGAAACGGCAGACGTGCGCTGGGCGCGCCGACCCTATGCTTTCGCCTTCGCGACGCCGATCTCGTATTCGAGGTCGGCGAGCTTGTCCTTCCCGAAGAACGGTTCCTCGCCGAGATAGAACATCGGGCTGCCGAAGGTGCCGCGCTCGACCGACGCGCCGGTGTTCGCGATCAGCCTGTCCTTCACGTCCTGGTCCTGGATGCGCGCCAAGGTGCGGGCGCCGTCGAGACCGGCGGCGTCGAGTGCCGCCTTGATCACGGCGGCATCGTCCATCTTCAGGCCGTTTTCCCACATCGCCCCGAACACCGCCTCGACATAGGGCGCCAGCGTGCCGTCGATCTCGGCCGCGACGGCGCCGCGCATGATCTGCACGGTGTTGACGGGGAAGTGCGGGTTCATGCGGAACGCGGTCAGGCCATGGCGGGCGATGAAGCGCGTCATTTCGCGGCGGTAGTAGTCCGACTTGTGCCGGACCTCCTTGAACTGGACCATCGGCGAGGCGTTGTTGGTGGCCTTGAACACGCCACCCAGCAGCACCGGCACGTAGACGAAACGGGCGCCGCTACGAGCCTCGATCGCGGGAACGAGCTTGTGGCTGAGATAGGCGTTGGGGCTGCCGAAATCGAAATGGAACTCAACGGTCGTGGTCATGCTCGTAGTCTCCGCTGTCTCGATGTGATCGCCGCTTCTATCGTCCGTGCTTGTCGACGCGCGGCGCGCGGGAAGCCCGAGCGGTCAGGCCGCCCGCACCACCGGCTCGACTGCCCGGCTGATCGCCAGCGTGCGGCGGTCACCCATCGTCTCGCCCATCACCATGAAGCCCACCGGCAACTCGCCGGCCGCGTGGCAGGGCAGCGAGGTGCCGCAACGGTCGAGGAAATTGCCGACGGTGCAGTTGCGCAGCACCAGCAGGTTGTTCTTCGTGAATCCGTCGGCCGAGGCGACGTCGGCGATTTTCGGCGCCACGATCGGGCAGGTCGGCATAACGACGGCGTCGTATGCCGAGGTGATCGCCGACACGCGCCGCCGCAGGTCGACGCGTCGGTTCAGCACGTCGACATAGTCGGCGGCCCCCATCGCGGCACCGCGTTTGATGCGCGGCGCCACGAAGGGATCGTAGACGTTCTCTCGGCGCGCGATGAGGTCGCGGTGCCAGGCAAAGGCTTCGGCTGCCAAGAGGCCGCCTTTGGCGTTGATCTCCGGCAGTTCGAGCAATTCCCGCAGCGGAATCTCGACGATGCGCACGCCCCGCGCCGACAGGGCCTTCAGCGCCCGTTCGAAGGCACGCGCGACGGTGGCGTCCATGTCGTCGAGCACGTAGCTTTTTGGCACCGCGAAACGCAAGCCATCGAGCGAAGCCGCTTCGGGCGGATCGATCGGTTCGGCGGCGAACACCGCATCGACGATGGCGCAGCATTCGACGCTGTTGGCGAGCGGTCCGATCGAATCCAGCGAGGTCGAGAGCGGCACGACGCCGTCGATCGGCACCCGCCGAGCCGTCGGCTTGAATCCCACCAGGCCACACAACGCCGAGGGAATGCGGATCGAACCGCCGGTGTCGGTGCCGAGTGCGGCCACCGCCATGCCGTCGCCGACCGACACCGCCGCTCCCGAGGACGACCCGCCGGGCACGCGACTGCGATCCGCGGGATTGCCCGGCGTGCCGTAATGCGGATTGGCGCCGATGCCGGAGAAGGCGAACTCGCTCATGTTGGTGCTGCCGACGATCACCGCGCCGGCCGCCCGCAAACGCGCCACGACGGGCGCGTCGGCCTTCGCGGGCGGGGCGTCGTCGAGCGCCTTCGAGCCCGCCAGCGTCGTCTCGCCCGCCACGTCGCAGAGATTCTTGATCGACACCGGCAGCCCGGCGAGCGGCGAGGCCACGAGGCCGGCCTTGCGCAGCGCGTCGCTGGCATTGGCGGCGGCAAGCGCTTGTGCCCGATACACCCGCACGAACGCCCGCTTGCCCTCGCCGGCCGGATCCTCGATCCGCGCCAGCGTCGCCTCGACGAGCGCGCGACTGCTGGTGCGGCCGGCCGCGAGATCGGCGGCGAGGGACGAGATCGTGGGACGGGACATGGCGCGGACTCCGGAAACAAGCGAGGCGCGCGACGTTAGCCGCAGTCGCCGCGCGGGTCATCCGTTCAAACCGGGCTGGCGCCTTTGTCCATGGCGACTTGCGCGTCGCTGGGTGCCCGGCGCACGCGCAGGCGGCGGATGCGGCGCGGATCGACCTCGACGATCTCGAACTCGATGCCCGACGCGTGCCGCACGATCTCGCCGCGGCTGGGGATGTGGCCCGCGAGGCTGAAGATCAGGCCGCCGACTGTGTCGACTTCGCCGCGCTCCTCATCCTCCAGCACCGACCCCAGCGCTTCCTCGAAGGCCTCGATGGGCGTGCGGCCGGTGGCGTCCCAGGTACCGTCGGCGCGCGCGATCAGGGTGTTGGCGTAGGTGATGTCGTGCTCGTCGTCGATCTCGCCGACGATCTCCTCGACCAGATCCTCGATGGTCACCAGCCCGTCGGTGCCGCCATGCTCGTCGACCACCAGCGCCATGTGGACGCGTTGGCGGCGCATGTCGATCAGCAGGTCGAGCACGCCCGCGGTCGGCGGCACGAAGATGACGCGGCGCAGCGCGTCGCGCAGCTGGAAGCGCTTGCCCGAATCCCAGAACGCCATTACGTCCTTGATGTGGACCATGCCGATGGTGTCGTCGAGCGAGGCGCGGAACACGGGATAGCGCGAATGCGCCTCGGCCTGCATGATCCGCACGACATCCAGCAGCGGCGTGTCGACGGCGATCGAGACGATGTCGACGCGCTCGATCATGACGTCGGCGACCGTCTTGCCGCGCAGCCGCAGGACGTTGGCGAGCATCTCGCGCTCGTCGCCGCCGATCACCGGCGCGTCGCCCGGCGCGTCGCGCAACGCCGGCGTCTCCTCGATGATTTCCTCGATGGCTTCGCGGATTTCCTCGCCGCGATCGCGTCGGCGCAGGCGGCGAATCAGGCGGCGGAGCGGGCCATCCTGTCCGCCCGCGCCGGTCGTACTGTGACTGTCGGACATGGCCCCAATCTAGGGCCGGACGCCCGCCCGGTCCAGAGGCCGCGCCGGTCCTTGCCGGCGCGGGCCTCGCATGGCTGCCTACATCACCACTTCGATCAGGTAGGGTCCCTTCGTGCTCATGGCGTATTGCAGCTGCTTGTTGAGCTGGTCGAGATCGGTCACGGCGGCGGCCTCTACGCCCATGCCCTTGGCCAGCTTGACGAAGTCGAGCGTCGGGCGGTCGAGCGTCAGCATGTCGATGGCGCGCGGGCCCGGGTTAGGGGCACCGACGCCCGACAGCTGGCTGTAGAGGATCTGATAGGAGCGGTTGGCAAAAATCAGCACGCAGATGTCGAGATTCTCGCGCCCCATCGTCCACAGCGACTGGATCGTGTACATCGCGCTGCCGTCGCCGATCATGCACACGACCTTGCGGTCGGGACAGGCGACGCCGGCACCCACGGAAACCGGTCCGCCGAAGCCGATCGAGCCGCCCATGTTGTTGAGCCAGTCGTGCGGCGGCGCGCCGGCCGAGAACGGGAAGAAGCCGCGGCCGGTCGTCACCGATTCGTCGACCACGATGGCGCCCTCCGGCAGCACCGCGCCCAGCGCCTGACCAAGGCCATCGAGGCTGAACTTGCCGGTTGGCTTGTCGGGCCGCTTGGCCTGGGCGACGCCGATCGGCGCCAGGCTGGTGGCGCCCAGCTCGTCGGCCAGCGCCTGCAACGCGGCCTCGCAGTCGTCCTCCCAGCCGCACAGCTTGCTCACCGTGCAGCCCTCGGGCGTCAGGATGCTGGGCTTGCCGGGATAGGCAAAGAACGCCGCCGGTTCCTTGGCGCCCGCCAGCACGATCTGCTTCACCCCCTGGAGTTGCTGCTGGGCGGTCTCGATCACGAAGTGCAGGCGCAGCACCTGGACGCGACCGGCACCACGCGCCAGCTTCGCCGTGCCACCGGCGGCTTGCACGCGGCAGCCGGTCTTGGCGGCGATCCGGCCCGCCAGATCGAGGCTGCGCGCGGTCAGCGATTCGCCGCCGAGAAACAGCATCGCCGAATTGCCGCCGGCCAAAGCCTTGGCGGCGGCCACGACGGCGTCTTTCGCCACGGTGGCCGGCGCGGGAGTGGCGGGCGTCTCGGCGACGGCGCCGCCTGGACCCCAGGCGGTGTCGGCGGGCAGGATCAGGGTCGCGATCTGGCCCGGCGCGCCACGCGCGGCTTGAATCGCGAGCGCGCCGTCGGCGGCCACCGTCTGCGACGTCGCGGTGGTCTTGACCCAGTGCGAAAAGGGCCTCGCGATACCCTCGATGTCGGCGGTCAGCGGCGTGTCGTACTTGATGTGATGCGTGGCGTGCTCGCCCACGACGTTGACGATGCCGGAGCCCGCCTTCTTGGCGTTGTGCAGGTTGGCCGCGGCGTTGGCGAGACCCGGCCCCAGATGCAGCAGGGTGGCGGCCGGCTTGCGGGTCATGCGGTAGTAGCCGTCGGCCGCGCCCGAGCAGACGCCTTCGAACAGGCCCAGCACGCAGCGCATGCCCTGGACGCGGTCGAGGGCGGCGACGTAGTGCATTTCCGACGTGCCGGGATTGGCGAAGGTGACGCCGACCCCGCCCTTGACGAGCGTGCGTACGAGGCTGTCGGCGCCCGTCGTTTCGGAATCCATGCCGTCCATTGTGTCTCTCCTGCGTGGGCACCGCGACGGCCCCGTGTTCCAGACGACAGGTTAGCGGTCCCGGGCGGGCGACGCAAAGAGGCCCGACGCGCAGCCCTGCCGCGTTCGCGCCGTGTGGCCTCGAAACGCTGGCGCGCGGTGCCGAGCCGGTGCGATGGTCGCGGCATCGGAACGGAGACATCGATGCGGGTCGTCGTGGCGGGCGGTATCTTGTCGCTGATGGCGATGTTGGCGGCTTGCCAGACGCCGCCGCGACAAGCCGCGCGCGGCGGGCCGCCGCCGGCCTGTTCGCCCGAGAAGCACTTCCGCGATCCGGCCGAGGCCATGTCCGGCAACGACCGCGCCGCCAACCTCGTGGCGCTCTCCTTCATGGAATGGGACCGCTTCGGGCGCCAGACCTGGCGCTACCGGGCCGGCGCGCGCGACGGCGTCGAGACCCGGCGCGGCGTGCGCGAGACCGAACGGCCCGACTGGGTGCAACGCTACTGGCGCGCCGTCGGCGAACCGCGATCGGTCGAGGACATTCCCCGCGTCGCGTGGTCGGCGGCGTTCGTGTCGTGGATCATGGTCCAGGCCGGCGTGCCGACCGCGGCGTTTTGCGGCGCGCCGGCCCATTCGATGTATCTGGAAACCATCTGGACCCGGCAGCGCCGCGATCCGGCGGCTCCTTTCGCGCTGCACCCGCCGGCGGCGATCCGCCCGTCGGTGGGCGATCTGGTCTGTGCTGCCCGGCGGGGCGACGACGGAGTCCTGTCGGACATCGCGGTCGGCCGCTTCCGCGATCCGGACGGCCGTTTCCTGCCCTCGCATTGCGACATCGTGGTCGGCGTCGACCGCGGCGCGCGTCGGCTGGAGGCGATCGGCGGCAACGTCGCGGACTCGGTCACCATGAGCGTGCTCGACCTCGACGCCGAGGGCTTTCTGGTCGTCGGCCGCGACCGGGAGCGCGATCCGCGGCCGTGGATCGCCATCGTCGAAAACCGCTACCGTCGAGACCCGCCGCCGCGCGTGGCGCTGCGCTGAAACGCGGCGGCGCCTATCCGATGTAGGCCGCGAACGTGTAGCCCCCCGCGCCGCTGCGGGCCGCGGCGTCCCAGGTGAACAGTTCCTGGATGTGGCTGCTGGTGGTGGCGTCGTGGTTCCACAGCGTCACGTCGGTCACCAGCGTCGTATCGAACGCGATCTGGTTGCCCGAGGCGCCGCCGACGACCGTCAGGGTGGCGACGCTGCCGGCGTAGGAAATGTCGACGTTGCCGCTGGCACCGGCACCCAGCAGGGCACCGACCACCAGGTCGCTGCCGCCAGTCTCGTGGATGCCCGAGCCGGTCGAGAACCATGACTCGGCGTCGACCGCGCCCCAGCTGCCGAACACCACGACGTGGTTGACGCGACCCTCGCCGCTGTCGTCCCAGGCCCGCGTGGCGCCGTCGTCGCGGCTGAAATAGAACCAGTCGGCGCCGGTGCCGCCATAGACGGTGTCGGTGCCCGCACCACCATAGACGTAGTCGGCATCGGTGCCGCCATAGACGGTGTCGCCGCCCGCGCCGCCCCAGATGGCGTCGATGCCGGTGCCGCCCTCGATGTAGTCGTTGCCCGCGAACACCGAGATCACGTCGTCGCCGGCGCCGCCGAAGGCGCGGTCGTTGCTGGTCGAGGTCAGCGAGGTATAGCCGCCGAGGTCGAGCAGGTAGTCGTTGCCGTCGGCGCCATACATCGTATCGGCGCCCTGGTCGCCGGTGCCCAGCGTGTCGCGATAGTCGTCGCCCCAGATCTCGTCGTTGCCGTCGCCGCCCCAGATCGTGTCGTCGATGCCACCCGTGGTGCCGCCGATCGAGGACTCGCCGCCATAGATGCTGTCGTCGCCCGACCCCGCGAAGATCGTGTCGTTGCCGCCATGGCCGGTGATCGTCAGCGCGGCGCTGTCGGCGGCGGTCGTCGTGCCCGTCGCGTCGCTGCTGTAGGACATGTTGACGACGTCGTTGACCTGCGAGCCGATCACCGCCTCGATGTTGTACATCAGCGCGAAGGTGCCGCCGTCGCCGGTGTGGATGTAGTTGGGATTGGGCGGGGAGGGCATCAGCGAGGCATCGACGGTATCGAAGCCGGAGCCGCCGTCGATCGGGTCGGTGGTGTCGGCGAAGTTCGTCAGGGTGAGCGTGAGTACCGAGCCGGCGCCGGCCTCGCCGGTCCAGCCATAGACCGTGGTCGGGGCGGGCGTATAGGCGATGTTGACGACGCTGAACAACAGCCGGTCGTTGCCGGCGCCGCCGAACAGGGTGTCGGCGGTGTTGCTGCCGTTGAGCGTGATGTTGCCCGACAGGAAGTCGTCGCCGTCGCCGCCATAGAGCGTGTCGACGCCGGTGTTGCCGAGCACCGTGTCGTTGCCGAGGCCACCGAACAGGGTACTGTCGGTGTTGTCGCCGCTCAACCAGTCGCCGTAGTCGCTGCCTTCGATCTCCTCGACGCCGCTGTAAGTGTCGCCCAGCGCGTCCCCGGCGTAGGTGCCGGCGACCAGATCGACCGTGACCGCCGACGTCGCGCTCCGGTAGCTGACCCGGTCGATGCCGGCGCCGCCGAAGAAGGCGGCGGCGGCGGCGCCACCATCGAGCGTGTCGCCACCATCGCCGCCGAACAGGCTGTCGATGCCGGCGCCGCCGTACATCGTGTCCCCGCCGCCGCCGCCATACAGGGTGTCGTTGCCGGCGTCGCCGAACAGATAGTCGACGCCGTCGCCGGTCGTGCTGGTGGTCGCGGTCTGCGTCGCGTCGCCCGACACGATGTCGTCGCCGTCGCCGCCGTAGGCGGTGTCGATGCCGTCGCCGCCGTAGAGCTGGTCGGCCCCGCCGGCGCCGTGGATCGTGTCGATGCCGGCGTCGCCATACACCACGTCGATGCCGTCGGTGGCCGAGCTCGTGGTGGTCGAAGCCGACGCGTCGCCCGCCAGCGCGTCGTTGCCGTCGCCGCCGTAGAGCGTGTCGAGATCGGCGGCGCCGATGCCGCCGAACAAGGTGTCGGCCGCCCCGGCGCCGTACAGCGTGTCGGAGCCCGCGTCGCCCCATAGCCGATCGACGCCGTCGGTGGCGGAGCTGGTGGTGGTCGAGGCCGAGGCGTCGCCGGCCAGGAGGTCGTTGCCGTCGCCGCCGTAGAGCGTGTCGAGATCGGCCACGCCGCTGCCGCCGAACAGCGAGTCGGCGCCGCCGGCGCCGTGGATCGTGTCGGACCCGGCGTCGCCCCACACGCGATCGACACCGTCGGTGGCCGAGCTGGTGGTGGTCGAGGCCGATGCGTCGCCCGCCAGTACGTCGTCGCCGTCGCCGCCATAGAGCGTGTCGAGATCGGCCGTGCCGATGCCGCCGAACAGCGTGTCGGCCGCGCCGGCCCCGTAGATGGTGTCGTCGCCGGAACCGCCATGGAGAATGTCGGCGCCGTCGCCGGCCGCGCTGGTCGTCGTCGACAGGCTCGCGTCGCCCGCGATGACGTCGGCGCCGGCCGCGCCGTAGATCGTGTCGGTGCCGTCGTCGCCGAACAGGGCGTCGGCGCCCGACGAGGACCACAGCACGTCGGTTCCGACGCCGCCATACATGGTGCAGTCGCGCGTGTAGATGACACCGGTCGGACCCGTCAGATCGATGACGTCGTTGCCGAGTCCGCCATAGAAGACCTCGATCGTGCGGTTCTGGTTCGTGTTGTTCCAGCTGTTGCGTGCCGCGAGGGCCACCACCGCCTGGTCGCCGCTGGACAGGCCGATGTCGTCCCAGATCATCAGATCGTCGGCGGTCGAACCCACCAGGCTGTCGTTGGTGCCGGCGCCGGCGCCGAACACGACGGTATTGGTGGTGTAGCCGCCGACGTCTATCGTCTCGGCGGCCGTGCCGCTCTCGTCGTAGCGCACGAGCGTGTGGCCGGCCCCGGTGCCGAGGACCGTGACGTTGCCGCTGCTGAACGTAAAACCCGTCATGAAAGTGGCCGCTGGTTAACGCATGATCAAAATTCGGCGGCGATCCGCGGAAATGGCGCCGGTCGGCACGAGGCCGACGCGACAGACGATGCGGACCGTCGAGATCAAACTAGGCGTGCCGGTGATTTTTTCAATATGATTATATTGTAATATCAATTAATTAACGAGTTTTTCTAATCTAGAAAGTGCCGTATCGAGCACATATCGGAAACGACGGATTATTCAGTGAATCCAGAGAGTTGCAGGACGGATCGATCGTATCGGTCGGGCAATTGTCGGGACCTACGCGCCGCGCCCGCCGACCCCCGCGCTCTCGAACGTCGCCATGCCGTCCAGACAGGCGCAGGCCGCCTTGAGAAGAAACACCGCCAGCGCCGCGCCCGAGGCCTCGCCCAGCCGCATGTCGAGGTCGAGCAGCGGCCGTTTGCCCAGCCGCTCGCACAGCCTTCCATGCGCCGGTTCGGCCGAGCGATGCGCGACCATGCAATGGTCCAGCGCGGCCGGATCGATCACATGCAGCACCGCCGCCGCCGCCGTCGCGGCATAGCCATCCAGCAGCACCGGGATACGGCCCATGCGGGCGGCCACGATGGCGCCGCCGATCGCTGCCAGCTCCTCGCCGCCCAGCGCCGCCAGAATGCGCAGCGGGTCGCCGGCGGCATCGGCGTGACGCTCGACGCCCAGCCGCACCGTCTCGATCTTCCGCGCCAGCGCCTCGCCCGCCACGCCGGTGCCGGGTCCGACCCAGTCCCCGGCGGTGCCACCGAACAGGGCCAGGCAAAGCGCGGCGGCCGACGTCGTGTTGCCGATTCCCATCTCGCCCAGGCACAGCACGTCGATGCCGGTTTCCGCCGCCATCATGCCGTAGGCCATGGCCTGCGCGCAGCGCGCCTCGTCCATCGCCGGGCCGGCCGTGAAATCGCCGACCGGCCGGTCGAGGTCCATTTCGTAGACGCGCAGATCGCCGTCGATCAGGCTGGTCAGCTGGTTGATCGCAGCACCACCGGCGACGAAATTGGCGACCATCTGCTTGTTCACCGAAGCGGGAAACGCCGACACCCCGCGCGCCGCCACGCCGTGGGCTCCCGCGAACACCGCCACGCGGGGATGGGCGCAGCGCGGGTTGCCGTGCCCCTGCCAGCTCGCCAGCCATTCGGCGAGCTCCTCCAGCCGGCCCAGCGACCCGGCCGGCTTCGTCAGCTCGGCCTGGCGCAACGCCACCTTGGTGCGGGCACCGATGTCGGGGCCGGGCAGGCGGCCCAGGATGGCGCGCATTTCGGCGAAACTGGCGGTCGGCTGGTCGGTCATGGCTGATGTCGATCCGGTGTCGGCCGCTGGCGCGCGTCGCGCGAAGGCCGGCTTGTCGTGGGCGAAGAGCGCGGACTGTCCTACTATGCCTCCGTCATGACCAGCGAGAATCCGGCGCCGAACGCCGCACCCGAACCCGACCGGCCGCGCTCCATCGAGGATTGGGTCGCGGCGGTGGGCGAGACCGCGGTGTTCTTCACCCGCCTGCCGTGGCCGGCCGGCGGCAAGCCCCGTTTTGCCCTGGCACAACGGATGCCGACCCTGGCGGTGCTGGGGCTTGCGATTGGCGTGGCGGGCGGTATCGATCTCGCCATCGCCCGCTGGCTGGGGGCAGCACCCTGGCTGGCCGCGGCGATCGGCTTGCTGACCATCCTCGCGATTACCGGCGCCCTGCACGAAGATGGCCTTGCCGACACCGCCGACGCGCTGGGGCCGCCGATGGCCAGCCGCGAACGGCGGCTGGCCATCATGCGCGACAGCCGGATCGGCACCTTCGGCGCCCTGGCGCTGGTTTTCTCCATCGTCCTGCGCGGCGGGGTCCTCGTCCAGCTGACGATGGTCAATGCCGGCCTCGCCCTGCTGTCGCTGGCCGCCGTGCATGCGCTGTCGCGCGCCGCCCTGGCTTGGCCGCTGCATCGCCTGGCTGCAGCCCGGCCGGACGGTCTGGCGGCGGCGACCGGACGGGCAACATCGGGCGACGCGGGCGTGACTCTCTGCATCGGCGCGGGCCTCGCGTTCCTGCTGCTGCTCGGCGTGGCGCCGTCGGCCGCGCTGGTCGTGCCGGTGGCCGCCATCGCCGCTACGCTGCTGGTCACCGCCTTCGTCGAGGCGCGCTTCGGCGGCAATACCGGCGACACGCTGGGTGCCACCCAGCAGGTCGTCGAGATCGTCGCCCTGATCGCCATTGCCCTGTGTGCAGGCCGTGGCTGACCCGGTAGCCGTCACGCTGGTGCTGGGCGGTGCCCGGGCGGGCAAAAGCACCTACGCCGAGCGTTGCGTGCTCGACGCGGCGCGCGACGGGCGGGCGCTCTATGTCGCCACCACCGACGCGGCCCTCAGCCACCAACATGGCGACGCCGATATGCTGGCCCGCATCGACGCCCATCGCGCCCAACGCAGTGCCGGCTGGGAAACCATCGAGGCGCCGCACGATCTGCCCGCCGTGCTGAGCATGACGCGCGCGGACCCGCGACCCGTGCTGGTCGACTGCCTGACCCTGTGGCTGACCAACCTGATGCTGGCCGGCCGCGATATCGCCGGCGAAACCGCGCGCTTGCTGGCGGCGTTCGACGACCGGGCCGCGCCCCTCGTGCTGGTCGCCAACGAGGTCGGCCTCGGCATCGTGCCGGAGACGCCGCTCGGCCGCCGTTTTCGCGACGAAGCCGGCCGCCTGAACCAACGGGTCGCCGCCCGTGCCGACCAGGTGGTGTTCGTCGCCGCCGGATTGCCACTAACCCTCAAGGGGGTTTGATCGGCGCGTCGCCGGGCCGACATCGAATTTCATCCGGGTCGGGAGCGCCGTCGAACGACGCCGCAAGCTCCGGCGCCACAATTCGGCCCTCGCGAGGGGCGATGATCGGTCCGCTCGCCAGTGATATAATCCGTGCCGCCGCGATCCACGATCCCCTCGACCGCGTGGCCAAAACCGGGAGCCCTACGATGCCCACGATGTTCCATGCGCCCTCGCGGCGTCGTTTCGTCGCCCTGGCCGCCGCCGGCGCGACCGCCGGCCTCGCCGGGCCGGCCATGGCCGATGCCCGCCGCCAGAGCCTCGTCAACGAATCGCTCCAGGTCGCGGCCAAGATTCTCGACGGCAAGGATCTGCCCGACGCCCGCAAGGTGATGGCGCGCGCCAAGGCGGTCATGATCCTGCCCTCGGTTGCTCAGGCCGCCTTCATCGTCGGTGGCTCGGGCGGTCGCGGCGTGCTGCTGGCGAAATCGGCGCCCAAGGACTGGAGCCACCCCGCCTTCTACACCATGGGCTCGGGCAGCCTCGGCCTGCAGATCGGCGGACGGGTCCAGGAGCTGCTGCTGATCGTGCTGACCGACAAGGGCCTGAACTCCCTGATCGACAGCAAGTTCAAGTTCGGCGCCGGCGCGGGCATGAACGTCGTGTCGGCCGGTATCGGCGTCGGCGCCGACACGACGGCGGCGGTCGGCGCCGACATCGTGTCCTTTTCGGCAGGATCGGGCCTCTATGTCGGCGCCAGCCTCGAAGGCTCCTACCTCGACCCCGACACCGACTGGAACGCGCTCTATTACGGCACCGGCGCCACCACGCGCGCCATCGTGATCGAACGCCGCTTCTCCAACCCCGGCGCGAATGCGCTCAGGCAGTATCTGTCGAAGTTCTGAGACGGGCGGGGCCGCCGCCAATTCGACGACCGTCGACCGTCCCGGACGACCGCTGGAATGTCCGCTTTCGCTACCCCCTCGCCGAGGCGGGAAATCCAGTCATGTCGGTCGATCTGGACCGGCGGCGGTATCGGCGCCCTTCCTCGGATGTCCGCTTCGATGTCCGCTTCGATGTCCGCTTCGGACCCGGCCTCCGGACCCGGACGATCGGGTCGCTCGCCGGGCTGCCCTTGCCGATCGCCGGTTCGATATCCCGGCCTCAGCCCTTGCGGCGGCGCGCCTCGATGACGTCCCAGATGCGGGCCTCCAGACAAACGCCGTCGAAACGGTTGATCTGTTGCAAGCCGGTCGGCGAGGTCACGTTGATCTCGGTGAGATAGTCGCCGATCACGTCGATGCCGACGAAGATCATGCCGCGCCGTTGCAGCTCCGGTCCGATGATGGCGCAGATCTCGCGATCGCGCGCCGTCAGCGAGTCCTTCTTCGCCTGGCCGCCGACATGCATGTTGGAGCGCGCCTCGCCTTCGGCCGGCACCCGGTTGACGACGCCGACCGCCTCGCCGTCGATCAGGATGATGCGCTTGTCGCCCTTGCGGACCTCCGGCAGGTAGCGCTGCACCATCACGGGCTCGCGCGACATCTTGCCGAACATTTCCAGCAGCGAGGCGAAATTCTCGTCGCCGGGCTTGAGGCGGAACACGCCTGCGCCGCCATTGCCGTAGAGCGGTTTGATAATGATGTCCTGGTGGCGTTCGCGGAAATCGCGGATCTGGCCGATGTCGGAGGCGATCAGGGTCGGCGGCATGACGCCGTCGAAGGTGGTGACGAACAGTTTCTCGGGCGCGTTGCGCACCTCGCGCGGATCGTTGACCACCAGCGTATGCGGGTGGATGCGCTCCAGCAGGTGCGTCGTCGTGATGTAGGCCATGTCGAAGGGCGGGTCCTGGCGCAGCCAGACCACGTCGAAGGTCGCGAGGTCGATCACCTCGGGCTTGCCCAGATCGAAATGGGCGCCCTTCTCGCGGCGCAAGGTCATGCGCTCGGCGCGGGCCTGGACCTTGCCGTTCTCGAAGAACAGGCCCGGCGGCGTGTAGTGCCAGATCTCGTGGCCGCGCTTCTGCGCCTCGAGCGCCAGCACGAAGGTCGAGTCGCCGTCGATGTCGACGGTCGAGACGTGGTCCATCTGGAAAGCGACGCGCAAGGCCATGGTTCCCCCGGGAGGCGCGAAAACAACGATGGCTCAGTTAAGCCGCCGCCGCAGGTCGCGCAACAATTCCTCGGCGGCGCGCCGGGCGCGGGCGTGCGGGGCCGACTGTTCGGGATCGGCCGAGGCGCCCTCCAGTTCGAGGAACCGCTTCAGTCCGCGGATGGCGGCGCCGACATTGTCGAGGCGCGCGTTGAGCACGCCGGCCTCGTACCAGAGTTCGGGATGGGCCGGCGCGATGGTGGTCATGCGTTCGAGCACGAGCGCGGCGGCGGCGCCGTCCTCGGCCTTCAGCGCGCGGGTGCGCACGTTGTTCTCCAGCCGCAGCAGCACGTCGCGATCGGACACCGCCGCGACATGGTTGGGCCGCAGTTCGGCCTGGTCGCCCGCCACCGACTTGATCAGCGCGCGCAGATCCGCGGGTCCGCGCGCGATGCCCTCGGCGAAGGGATCGAGGATTTCGGCCCCGTCGTCGGAGTCGAGGCGGATCAGGAAGTGACCGGGAAACGCCAGACCGCTGCACCGCCAGCCGGCCGCCCGCGCGACATGCAGCCAGACCACGCTCAGGGCCACCGGCAGGCCACGGCGGCGGTCGATCACGCTCGCCAGATCGGCGTTCTGCGGATCGTCGTAGGTTTCGCTGTCGCCGCGATAGCCGTAGCCAGTCGCCAGTACCTCGCGCAGCGCCTCGCCCGCCTTGCGCCGTCGCCGCGCCAGGCCGGTTGTCTCGTCCACCAGCGTCGCCAGGTGCTGCCGGTAGGGATCGAGATCGAGCACCGGTTTGCGCAACGCCGAGAGCGTCAACGCCGCTTCGGCGATGTCGAACGTCGCGCCCGCCGCGCACAGGGCGCCGAGCCGATCGAGCAGGTACTTGCGGTCGGGGGCGGCGGTCATGGGAACAACCTGCTTTTGCGCGCCGACGACTTCCGGCATCGAAGACGAGGCACCGACGGCACGCATTCTTCCCTTCCCC
>CAMDVZ010000056.1 GCA_945878895.1 Caenispirillum bisanense
CGACCGGCCACCGACGACGCCCGGGAGCCGCCAAAACGCTGTCCCGAGACATCGCCGGGACGCCCCCGACACGACCGCGCGGTCCGCCGAGGCCCGCCCGGGGCGAACTTTCTCGCCCGTTCACCTCAGTCCGACAGGCTGCTAGGCCGCCGACCAGCCCGTCGTTGCCGGACCCACCCTGCAGCAGGTCGGCGCCGAAGCCGCCGTCGAGGCCATCGTTGCCGCCGCCACCGAACAGCTGGTCGTCGTCGTCGCCGCCGAGCAGGGCATCGTTGCCGCCGGCGCCCGACAGCACGTCGTCGCCGATATTGCCCTGCAGCGTCTTGGCGAGATTGTCGCCGACGATCCGGTCGTCGCCGCTGCTGGCGTTGATGATCTCGAAACCGCTCACCCGGTCGAATCCGGCCGCGCCCTTGTCGACGGTACCGGCCAGCAAGTCCGCGAGGATGCCGTTCTCGATCGCGTCGTAGTCCAGGAAATCGGACCCCGTGCCGCCATCGACCGAGTCGTTGCCGGCCGAGCCGACGACGATGTCGTCGTTGGCGCCGCCGGTCAGCCGGTCGTCGCCGTCACGGCCCCGCAGCATGTCGTTGCCGATGCCGCCGTCGACCGTATAACCTACACCTTGCGTCGGCAGCACGAACTGCGGGCCACCGAACAGGACGAATGTCCGGCCGTTGTTGGAGAGCGCGTTGAGGTCGGCCTCGGGCGCGCCGACGAGCAGATCGGCGTAACCGTCGCCGTTGATGTCCCCGGCCGCCGAGACCGACGTTCCCGTCGCTTCCGTGAGGACTTCGCCATGCAGGTTGATGCCCTGGGTGGCATCGAGCGCGCCGAGGTGGAGTACCGGCGCGAAGGCGCCGGCATGGCCGTACACCAGATGGGCGCTGCCGACCACGTTCGCGAATCCGGGCTGGTTGGCGGCCGAGGCACCGACCAGAATGTCGTCGAAACCATCGCCGTTGACGTCGCCCGCGCCCGACACGGAAACGCCTGCGAAATCGCCGCCGTCGAATCCCTCGAGCCGGAACCCGTTCGACCCGTCGAGTCCGTTGACGTCGCCCCCGGCACCGAACCCGCCGGCCCGTCCGAACAGCACCCAGGCGGCGCCGGCATTGGCACCGTTGTCGTCGGCCTCCGTCGCGCCGACGATCAGGTCGTCGATGCCGTCGCCGTTGACGTCGCCGGCGCCGCGTACGCTGGGCTGCGCGAAGGTCGTCGACGCGAGATCGCCGGGAAAACCCGAGAGACGGAAACCGTTGGAACCATCGATGGCCGTGATGGCGAGCGACGCGGCGAACCCCGTGGTCCGGCCGTAAACGACGTAGGCCGCGTCGTCCCCGGCGGCGTTGACGATCAGGTCGGCGATGCCATCGCCGTTGACGTCGCCCGCGCCGCTTACCGCGCCACCGACCCGCTGGAATGCCGCGATACCATCGATGCGAAATCCGTTGGTGCCGGTCAATGTCGTCGGATCGATCGAGGCCGCGAATCCCGACATGGAGCCGAAAACGACGAACGCCGAGCCGGCACTGACGGTGATGCCGCTCGCCGAGACGACGAAATCGTCGATCCCGTCGCCGTTGACGTCGCCCGCGCTCGAGACGGCGCCGCCCAGATCGTCGTTGGCGACGCCCGTCGACAGCGTGAAGCCGCTCGACGCGGCGAGCGTGGCGACGGACAGCGTGGCCGCGAACCCGGATGCCTTGCCGAACACGACGTAGGCGTTGCCGGGACCCGCGAGCGTGTTGTCCTTCGCGCCGACGATCAGATCGTCGAAGCCGTCGCCGTTGACGTCGCCGGCGCCCGACACGTCGCTGCCCAGAAAAGCACTCGCCGCGGCGCCACCGATGCGGAACCCGTTGGTGCCGTCCAGCGCCGTGACGACGAGAGACGACGCGAATCCGGTTGCCTTGCCGGACACGACCCAGGCCGAACCGGCGTTGGTCCCGTCGATGTCCGAGCCTTGCGATCCCAAAATGAAGTCGTCGAAGCCATCGCCATTGATGTCGCCGGCAACGCGCACGGCGCTGCCGACCCGATCGTCGGCCGCACCACCCACGATCTGGAAACCGGCGGTGCCGTCCATGTTCGAGGGCAGCGCGAACGTGGTGCCGGTGCCGGCCAGATTGGGAAGCTGGAACACGTCGTTGCCTTGACCGAGATCGATCAGGTCCACGACATACCGGCCCGAGCCGAGCGTGTTGTTGCCGGTGTCGAACACGACCCGGTCGACGCCCGCCCCACCGATCACGTCGGCGTCGGCCACGTCGCCCAACGCGAAGACGTCGTCGCCGAGCCCGCCGAACAGACGGTCGATGCCGGCCTCGCCGCGCAGGACGTCGCCGCCGCCGCCGCCGAGCACGACGTCGTTCTCGATACCGCCATACAGCGTGTCGGCGTCCTTGCCGCCCGCCAGATAGTCGTTGCCTGCGCCGCCATAGAGCGAATCGGCGCCGGCGCCGCCGGATAGACGGTCGTTCTCGGTGTCGCCGAACAGCCTGTCGATCTCGCCGCCGCCGAACAGCCGGTCGTTGCCGATGCCGCCATAGAGCGAGTCGTCGGCGCGGCCGCCGTAGAGGTGGTCGTCGCCATCGTCGCCGAACAGCCTGTCGGTCGAGAAAGTCGGCTCGTCGGACGTCACGTCGCCATGCAGGAGATCGCCGCCGGTGCCACCATACAGCGTGTCGCCGCTGTCGCCGCCGAAGAGAACGTCGGTGCCGGCGTCCCCGAACAGCGCGTCGCCGGAGACCCCGCCGTACAGCGTGTCGTTCTCGGTACCGCCCTGAAGACTGTCGTTGCCGCCGTCGCCGAACAGGACATCGATGTTGGCGTCCCCCGACAACGTGTCATTGTCGTTGCCGCCATACAGCGTGTCGTTGTTGGTTCCACCGAAAAGACTGTCGGCGCCGTCGAGGCCGAACAAGGTGTCGTTGCCGGCGAGGCCGTTGATCGTGTCGTTGCCTGTCCCGGTGGCGTTGGTCGTCGTGCCGCCATAGATCGTATCGGCGCCCGCCGTGCCGTTGATGAGTTCGGCGGCGGTGTTCAGTCCGAAGGTATTGGCCATGGCACGTGCTCCTGTCGTTGGGCCCGCGCGGCGCGCGGTCGCCGCCGGCTGGCGGCCTGGACCCTGGAAGACGAAACGCGGACGCCGTCGATCGGTCGGCGTCTACTAAGCGCGTACTCACGTTACATAGTGCACCAGGATTGCCGATTGGCAAGCCGGGTCTGCGACCACTGCCGGAGCAAGGCCGCATTGCATCGTCCGCGACCCCACGGGCGCCGGCGTAGCTGGCGCCGGCCACTCGTATCCGGTGCCCCTTTCGCGGGCGGGGACTGCGGGGCTTCAACCCCGGTATCGCCTGTCACGGGCATTCGCTTCACTCCCGGTTCGCGCCCGTCTCGAATATCGATTGACGAGCCGTATAAATTATATTATACACTATAGATGTTTACTGTCAATCCCCCTTCCGCCTTCTCGTCCTGGGCCGGAGCTGACCACGGCTTGCGGCACGTGCGTCCAGCCAACGGAGCGGTCCGTCCAGCCAGCGTCCAGCCGAAAGCGTCCGTCGTCCAGCCGAACCGCTGCCGGCATCCAGGGAATACGGCCCGCATCCAGCCGAAAAGCCCGCCATCCAGCCGAAACCGGCCCCGTCCAACCGAAACGGCGAGGAGGGGGGTGTGCGCTGGACGGCCGGTTCGGTCACTATCCGGGCGCGCCCGGCCGGCTTCGCGTTCACCGATGCCGGCGCCCTGCCCGCCGCCGGAGGAACCATGAACCCGTTGCCGCTTCTGCCCACCCTCGGCGTTGGCAGCGCCGCCTCGCCGGGCTGGTTCATCTCCGGCCAGCGTCGCGCCCGCGAGGGCGATTTCGGCGCCGGCGACGTCGAGGAGATGTACGAGGACGCCACCCGCATCGCGATCGCCGACCAGATCGAGGCCGGTCTGGACGTGATCAGCGACGGCGAGCTGCATCGCCAGCGCTTCGTGTTCGAGATGTTCCAGCATCTGCGCGGCCTTGAGCGCGTCGTGCCGGCGCGGAAACTCGGCATCCCCGGCTACGACATGGCGCCGCGGTTCGCGCCAAAGGGCATGCTGGAAGCACCGCAAGGCCTTGGCGTCGCTGGTGAATTCCGGACCTTGCGGCGATTGGCGCCGAACCGGCGTCTGAAGGTCGCGCTGCCCGGTCCGCTGACATTCGCGGGCTTCATGCAAACTCGAGACGCCGAGGCCGACGACGTGCTGGACCGGCTGGTCGGCATCGTGCGGATCGAGCTGGAGGCACTAGTCGACGCCGGCGCCGACTATGTGCAACTCGACGAGCCGGGGCTGCCCGAGCGCCCGTTCGGGCTGTCGTTCGAGGCCTGCGCGGCGCTCGTCAACCGCGCCGTCGAGGGTCTGGCGGTGCGGCGCGCCGTCCATGTCTGCTTCGGCAACAACGCCGGTCGGCCGATGGCCAGCCGCGATATCGAGCGGCTGATGCCGGCGCTGGAGGCGCTCGACGTCGAGGAGCTGTCCATCGAATTCGCCAACCGCGAGATGGCGCAGGTCGAGCTGCTGGCGCCGCTGTCGCGCCGCTTCGACATCGCCGCCGGCGTGATCGACGTGAAGAACTTCCATCGCGAGAGCGCCCAGGAGGTCGCTGCCCGCATCGAGCGCTGCCTGCGACACGTCGCGCCCGAGAAGCTGCGAATCACCGCCGATTGCGGCTTCTCCGCCCTGCCCCGCGGCCTGGCGCTGATCAAGATGAAGGCGATGGTCGAGGGCGCCAAACTGGCGCGCGAAAGATTGGGTGCGACGCGCTGAACCGCAAGGCGCGGTTATTCGCCAGCGGCGGGCAATCCCGCCAGCGCCATGGCGATGCAGGCGCGGACCCGGTCGGCATCGCCGACTTCGCCCGCCAGCAGCATAGCAAGTCGGCCCAGCAGCATTGCCCGGCGTTCCGATCCAGCCTTGTCGACGGCTTCGGCCATCGCCGCGAACACCGCTTCGAGGCCCGCGGCGTCGAGGCAGGTTCTGTCCATGCGCTCGGTCATTCTCTATCTCCAGCGGTCGAGCGCGCGGTCGAGCGCGCGGTCGAGCGCGCGGCGGATGTCGTCGCCGTCGATCCGCCCGAACAGCGCCGCGACGTGACCATCGGGCCGCACCAGGCACGCGACGATGCCCGGCGCGAACCGACCGGCGAGTTCCGGTTCGTCGACGGCCAGCGCGGACACGTCCTGGCCGATGTCGCGGGCAACCGCGGCCGCGCCTTCGTGATCGGCCAGCGACAACAGACAGAACCAGCGCGGCAGCGCGTCGTAGAGGAACGTCGTTCGCCCATCGCGCGACAATGCCACGTTCGGCACCGGCGCGCCGACGACGATGTCCCCGCCCGTCCTGTCGCACGGCGTGTTGAGGGTCGACCCGGCGTAGACATGCGCCGAGGACTGCCGCGGATTGATCAGGCCGCGCACGAAGCGATGGTCGACCGCCAGGCCGAGCACGACGTCGCGCATGAAGGCGAAACCCTCGCTCGGCGGCGACATGAACCAGGTGCTTTTCTCCGCGCTGGCGTGGTTTTCGGCCGTCGCGCCGCGTCGTTCGTGGCTGTAGCTGTCGAGCAAGGCCTCACCGGCGCGCCCGTTCCGCACCGCCGCGAGCTTCCAGGCCAGATTGAAGGCGTCGTCGATGCCGGAGTTCAGCCCGCGCACGCCGAAGATCGGCACCAGGTGGGCGGCGTCGCCGGCGAACAGCACCCGGCCGTGGCGGTAGGAATCGAGCGACAGGCAATGGGCGCGGTAGACGCTGTGCCAGACCAGCCGCCAGGGTGCGCGCTCGCCGATCATATCGAGATGCGACTGGATGCGAGGCACGATGGCCTCGACCTTCATGGCCGCCGCGGAATCCTCGCCGGGGCCCAGCTGGTAGTCGATCCGCCACACGTCGTCGGGCTGGCGGTGCATGATCAGCGTCGAGCCGGGGTTCGAGGGCGGATCGAACCACACGCGCCGCTCGGTCGGATGGTCGGACTTCAGCGCGATGTCGGCGATCAGATAGCGGGCCTCGTACGTCGTGCCGCGCAGCGACAGGCCCATGCCCTGGCGGATGGCGCTGCGCGCGCCATCGCACGCCACCACCCACGGCGCCGTCACCGTCGCCGCCGTGCCGCCCTTGCCGTCGACCGTCAGGCGCACGCCGTCGTCCAAGGTCGCGACCGCCGACACCCGCGAGTTCCAGCGCACCGCGATCGACGGGTTGACCACGACGGCATCGAGCAGGATCGATTCGGTCAGATTCTGCTGGAGATTGACGAAGGGCGTGTGCTTGTCGCCGGCGCCGTGCGGCATCTCCAGCCGGAACACCTCGGCGTCGCGGTAGAACGAACGGCCCCCGGTCCACCGTAGCCCGCGCGCCAGCAGCGCGTCGCCGACGCCGATCCGGTCGTAGAGCTCGAGGCTGCGGCGCGAAACGCAAATGGCGCGGCTGGTGTAGGCAAGGCCCGCGTTCGCCTCCAGCACCAGCACGCGCTGCCCGAGATGCGCGAGTGCCAGCGCCGCGCTCAGGCCGACCGGTCCCGCGCCGACCACGACGATCGGACCGTCGTCGACGCACCCGGTGCTTCCCTTCGTCATGTTCTCGTCATCCATGTCGCCATGCGCCGGTCTATCGCGACCGCCGTGGTCCGTACAGTGCGCCGGGTCGATGCCGCGTACCGCCACGCGAGCGGATGCCGCGCCCGGCGAACGACGCACGACGGCGCCACGTTCGGCGGACTGGCCCGAGGCGGGTCGATGGCTATACTGCCGCCCGCCATGCAACGCTCCGCGTCCCGCCCGTGACACACCCCAAAGTCGCCTTCTTCGCCGCCCGCTCGGGCGAGGCGCAGGCTGCCTTGGCGCGCCTGAAGGATCGCTATCCCCATGTCACGCCCGCCCGTGCCGAGATCATCGTGGCGCTGGGCGGCGATGGCCTGATGCTCCAGACCCTGCACCGCGTCATGGGGCGGGATGCAGCCATCTACGGCATGAATCGCGGCACGGTCGGCTTCCTGATGAACGAGTGGCGCGAGACCGGCCTGATGGAGCGCCTCGCCGCCGCTCAGCGCGTGGCGCTCAGTCCCTTGCTGATGGTGGCACGCACGGTCGGCGGCAAAATCGTCCAGGCTCGTGCCATCAACGAGGTCTCGCTGCTGCGCGAAACCCGCCAGACCGCCAAGATATCGATCCGCATCGACGGCCGCGAGCGCATGGACGAACTCGTGTGCGACGGCGTCATGGTCGCCACGCCGGCCGGATCGACCGCCTACAATTTGTCGGCCCATGGCCCGATCCTGCCGCTCGGCACGGGCCTTCTGGCGCTGACCCCGATCAGCCCGTTCCGCCCCCGCCGCTGGCGCGGCGCCTTGCTGCCGCGCGC
Organism: Caenispirillum bisanense; assembly: GCA_945878895.1. Lineage (GTDB taxonomy): Bacteria > Pseudomonadota > Alphaproteobacteria > Reyranellales > Reyranellaceae > CAMDVZ01. Next base: position 7,399 of record CAMDVZ010000056.1, read on the forward strand.
CGCGACCGTGACGTTCGACGTGCTGGAGCCGGCCAAGCGGCCCGTCAGCGCGGTCGCCGACTATACCGAAGTACGCGACGTGGCATCGGTGACGGTGACCGAGGACAGCACGCACACGCTTACCCTGCTGTTCGACCCCGAGCACAATCTCGAGGAACGGATACTCAAGGAACAGTTCCTGCCGTGACGGACGCGACGGCACCGGCAAAGGGCAAGGTCCAGTTCATCGGCCACGCGGGGTGGAAACCCTTCGCGCTGGCGACGGCCATCGGCGCGACGGGCGGCCTGGCGTTTTTCATGCTGCGCATGCCGCTGGCCTGGATGATGGGCGCCGCGGTGTTCTGCACGGTGGCGGCGATGTCGGGCGCGCGAGTCGGCGTGCCGACCCGGCTGCGCCAGATCATGATGGTGGTGCTGGGCGTGCTGCTGGGCAGCGGCTTCTCGCCCGACGTGGTCGACCATTTCAGGGACTGGGGCGTCAGCATGGCGGTGCTGATCGTGGCCAGCGTCGCCAGCGGCTACGTCATCTTCGCCCTGTTGCGGTTCCACGGCGGCTACGATGCGCGCACGGCATACTTCTCGGCCTCGCCCGGTGGACTCAACGAGATGGTGACGATGGGTGCCGCCTATGGCGCCAACGAGCGCGTCATCGCGCTGATCCACGCCGTGCGCATCCTGACCGTGGTGATGACGATCCCGATCTTCTACCGGATCATGTACGGCGCGGTCTCCTCGGTGAGCCAGGCCGCCGGCAACGCCACCGACCTGACGGTGCGCGACGTCGCCATCCTGGTCGCCTGCGGTGTCGTCGGTGCCGTCGCCGCCCGTCGCGCCCGCATGCCGGCAGCCATGATGTTCGGGCCGATGTTGCTGAGCGGCGTCGTGCATCTCGCGGGCATCACGCAGTCGAAACCACCGGTCGAGATGGTCGCGTTCGCCCAGGTGATCATCGGCTCGGCGCTGGGCTGCCGCTTTGTCGGGTCGCGCTTCCGCGAAGTCGTGCGCCACCTCGTCTACGGCGTGGTCGCCGCCGCGATCCTGATCCTGCTGGCGGTGGCGTTCGCGTGGCTCGCCCGCGCGTCGACCGGCCTGCCGATCGACAGTCTGGTCCTCTCCTACGCGCCCGGCGGCTTCGCCGAGATGAGCCTCGTTGGCCTGGCGCTGGGCGCCGACATCGCGATGGTCGCCTCCCACCACCTGTTCCGCGTGTTCTGCATCGTGCTGGTCGGCACCTGGGTGTTCCGCCGCTTCGTCGATCCCGCATTGCCGCCGGCGGCCGACCGGGACGACTGAACGCCGTCAGGCCCGGACGGTCAGGCCGCCATCGACCACGAGCAGATGGCCGTTGACGTAGGCGGAGTCGTCGGAGGCAAGGAAGAGGGCGGCATTGGCGGTGTCCCAGCCGGTGCCCATCTTGCCGGTCGGCGAGACCTTGTTGCGGATGTCGATCATCCTGTCGTAGGCCGAATTGTGGTCTTTCGAATCGCGCGCGTAGGACTCCGCCAGGAAGTCGATCATCGGGGTGTGCATCAGCCCCGGCAGGATCGCGTTGCAGCGGATGCCCTTGTCGGCGTACTGCGACGCCACCGCTATCGTCAGCGCGTTCACGGCACCTTTGCTCGCGTTATAGGCGACGTAGGCGATGCCCTTGGGCGAGCGGATCGAGGCGATCGACGATACATTGACGATCGCGCCGCGCCCCTGCTTCTCCATCACCGGCAGCACGTGCTTGAGGGTCAGATAGAAGCTCTTCACGTTGACGTCGAAGACGTTGTCCCATTCCTGCTCGGGCAGTTCGACGGGACCGCCCGTCGAGCCGATGCCGACATTGTTGTCGAGCACGTCGATGCGTTGCCATTTCGCCAGACACGCCGCGACCATCGCCGCGACCTCGGCGTCGCGCACGACGTCGGCCTGGTGTGCCTCGGCGATGCCGCCTTCCTTGTGGATGATATCGACCGTCTCGCGGGCCGCCGCGACGTTGCGATCGACGCAGAAGACCTTCGCGCCCTCGCGCGCGCAGGTCACGGCGGTAGCCTTGCCGTTGCCCCAGCCCGGTCCGCTCGATCCCGCCCCGACGACGATCGCCACCCGATCCTTCAGCCGCTCGCCCATGGCGTTGCTCCGTTCATCTGGTTCGATCCAGTGTAGCCGACAGCACCGCGGCGTCGACGACCGGCCGCGCCGCCGTTTCGAAACGCGCGGCGAGGTCGGCGTCGGACGGCATGTCGGGCGTGCCGATCACGACGATCTCCGAGACGAGACGTCCGAGCCCCCAGGCGCCCTCGTCGTCGAGCCGCGACCGTCGCCCGACCCGCTGAAGCAGCGCGCGACGGCCTGGCGAGTCGGCGAAGCGAACGAACCCCTTGGCGCGCAGCACCGGGGACGGAAGCGCGTCGAGCACGGCGACGAGGCCCTCGCGCGACAGCGGATGGGGCGTCGCGAAGGTCCACGTCCGGAACGCCGGCTCGCACGCCGGCGCAGCCGGGTGCAGGTCGGCGCCCGGCGGTAAACCGAACAGCGCGGCGAGCGGCACGTCGGCGTGACGCGCCTCGACGACGGCGACCGCGCCGGCGATCCCTTCCAGCCAGGTCTTCAGTGTCGTGGCTTCGGCGTCCTCGACGAGATCGCGCTTGTTGAGGACGAGCAGGTCGGCCGCCGCGATCTGGCGGAGAACGGTGTCGCCGACATAGCGATCGGCCGCGCGCGCGCGAACATCGGCGGCATCGACCACCACGATCACCCCGTCGCGCGACAGCCGCGGCTCGATGCCGCCGATATCGGCGATCCGGCCGGGATCGGCGACGCCGCTCGCCTCCACGACGACATGGTCGAACCGGTCGGGTCGCTCCAGCAGATCGAGCAACGTGGTCGCCAGCGAATCGCCGATGCTGCAACACAGGCAGCCATTGGCGAGCGCGATGGTGTCGCCACCGTGCGCCACGATCAGTCGGCCATCGATATCGACGCTGCCGAAATCGTTGACCAGCACCGCGAAGCGCCGGCCATGCGGCGCGACCAGCAGCCGGTTGAGCAGCGTCGTTTTGCCGGCACCGAGAAAACCGCCGATCACCGTGAACGGGATCGGCGTCGCGCCCGGCTCAGGCACGCCGCGGCGCCTCGAACACGCGCCCGCCGAGGACCGTCCCCCAGACCCCGACGTCTTTCAGGCGGGTCGGGTCGACGGTCAGCGGATCGTCGTCCAGCACCGCGAAATCGGCGCGCTTGCCGGTCTCGATGCTGCCGATCTCGTCGTCGAGCTTCAGCGTCCAGGCGGCCCCCAGCGTGATGGCCCGCAACGCGTCGGCCACGCCGATCTTCTCGGCCTCGCCCAGCGTCCGGCCCGATGCCGTCAGCCGGTTCACCGCGCACCACGCCGTGAACAACGGACCGATGGGAGTCACCGGCGCGTCGCAGTGGATCGCGAAGGGCACGCCGGTCGCGAGCGCGGTGGCGCAGGCGTCCATCCGTTCGGCACGCTCGGGGCCGAGCGTCTTCTCGTAGTGCACGTCGCCCCAGTAGTAGAGGTGGTTGGCGAACAGGTTCACGCAGGCGCCCAGGGCCTTCATGCGGCGGAACTGGGAGGCATCCGCCATCTGGCAATGCTGCAGGGTGTGGCGGTGGTCCCAGCGCGGCGCCGCGGCCAGCGCCTTCTCGATGGCATTGAGCGCGACCTCGGAGGCTTCGTCCCCGTTGGTGTGGACATGGACCTGGAAGCCGGCGCGGTGATAGGCGAGCAGGGTGCGGTCGATCTCGTCGGGGCCGACGTTCCACACGCCGTTGGGCGTGCCATCGTAGTAGCCGGGCCAGCGCATGCGCGCCGACAGGCCCTGGATCGAGCCGTCGGTGACGATCTTCACCAGACCGAACCGCAGCTTCTCGTTGTTGCGCTTCACCAGCCCGGCCAGGCGATCGGGTACTTCGGCGAGCGGCACCAGACCGGCGGCGAAAGCCGGCAACAGGCGGATCGGGAAGTCCTCGCGGGCGCTCGCTTCGAGATAGCCATCGACCGTGGATTGCGGCAGTTCGTTGTGCAGGTCCGTGGCGGTCGTGACGCCCGCCAGCTGGGCCACGCGCGCGAAGCGCCAGACCGCCTCGTTGTCGGACAGCAAGCTGGCGAGCTGAACGCCCGCGGCCTTGTAGGCCATGAACTTGGCGGTCATCTCCTGGAGTTCGCCGGTCGGCTCGCCGGTCGCGTCCTTCACGACGCCATGCACGTTGGTCGACCGGTCGATGCCGGCCTTGCGGAACACCGGCGTGTTGGCGTTGAGCACGTGGAAATTGGAATGGATGACGACCACCGGTCGGTCGGTCGAGACCTTGTCGAGGTCGGACAGGTCCATCCGGCGGCCGCCGAAATAGATCGGATCGAAACCCCAGGCCAGCAACGTCGATCCATCGCGCGGCATGGCCTTCTCGACCTCGCGAAGGCGCGCCACGACCTCCTCGATGTTCCTGAGTCCGCGCGAGATGGTGCCGTCCGGCCCGGCACGGTCGAAGTAGCCGAGATAGGGGAACTGCCAGACGCCGCCCTCGAAGGCGTGGCTGTGGCCCTCGACGAAGCCCGGCAGCAGCACCTTGTCGGCGAAGCGCTCGTCGAGATCGTGCGCCCCCCAACCCGCGAGTTGCTCCAGCGAGCCGGCGCCGAGAATGCGGCCTTCCCGGACGGCGACGTGGGTGGCGAACGGATTGCCGGGATTCATCGTGACGATCCGGCGGGCGCGATAGATGACGGTACGGGACATGGGACTCACGAGGACGACGGTCGCCCCGACCCTAGCACGCGGGACGCGCCCGTCGATCAGGAGAACCAGACTCTCGGCCGCAGCATCGTCAGGGCCAGCAATGCCGCCAGTCCGGCAGCCGCGGCGGTGAAGGCGACCCGGAATCCGATCAGGAAGGCGCCGTCCGGCGTCAGCCCCGACGTCAGCGCGGTGGCCTCGCCAGAGCGATAGAGAGCGCTCAACAAGGCGGCGCCGGCGACCGTGCCGATGGTGCGGGTCACCATCGCCAGACTGCCCGCGACGCCGCGGTCGCGCGGTGGCAGGGTGGAGGTCACGAGATCGGTGTAGGCGACCTGGTAAAGGGCAACACCCAGCCCCTGCGCGAACAACGCCGCGCCGAGCCAGAGGGCATGCGTATGGGCGCCGCTGCGCCCGATCACGACCGAAGTGACCACGACGGCGACGGCGCCGATCAGGGCCATCGCACGGATGGGCAGATGTCGCGCCAGCCAGCCGGCCAGGTACGCACCGACGATGCCGCCAACCGGCGACAGCGCCAGCACGAAGCCGCCGGCCGTCGCGCCCATCCCCGCGACGCGAACCAGCCAGTACGGCACCAGCAGCAGCACCGCGAAGGCGACCAGATTGACGATCACGTTGACGAGATTGGGGATCGCGAAATCGAGGTCGCGGAACAACGAGGGCCGCAGGATCGGATCCGCGACCGTCCGCTCGTGGCGAACGAACGACAGGAACCCGGCAATGGCCACGACCGCCAGCGACGCCGGCAGCCACCAGTCCATCGCCACCGACTGCGACAGCACCAGCGCCATCAACCCGGCGCCGATCCAGCCCGCCAACAGAACCGCGCCAAGCCCATCGAACGGGCGCGCCGGACCACCGACCCTGGCGGGCAGGAAAGCCGAGAGCGCCAGTGCGGCCACGCAGATCGGGGCGCGAAACCAGAACACGCCGCTCCAGCCCAGCCAGTCGACCAGCATGCCGCCGAGCGAGGGGCCGATCGCCGCCCCGATCGACATCAGTGCCGCGTAGACCGCGAGCGCGCGCGTGCGCTGGTCGTCGGGATAGAGCGAGATGGCCAGCGCCGGGGCGCAGCTCAGGGTCAGGGCCGCGGCGACGCCCTGCAGGACACGCGACGCGAGGAACCAGCCGAACCCGTCCGCCATGGCGCAGGCGAGAAACGCCACGACGCCCAGCGACAGGCCGGCGCGGAACAGGCGGCGATAGCCGAACAGGTCGCCGAGCTTGCCGCACACCAGCATCAGGCCGCTGTAGGTCAGCACGTAGCAAACGACGACCCACTGGATCGACGGCAGTTCCAGCCCGAAGGCCTGCGTGATCGCGGGCAGCGCGATATTGACGGAGGTGTCCAGCGGCACGACCGACACGCCGAGACCGAGCACTGCCATGCCGAGCGCCGTGCGTGGGCGCCGCCCGTCCCGCCAACCCGTCGTGTCCGTCACAAGGCCTCCGCCGCTCGCGCCGCGCCCCTATCGCCCGGCGAGCGCCGCCTGACAAGCGTTTCGCCGCCGCCGCGATTGCCCGGTCCGCGAGTGGCGTGCGAAGCTGCGTCGTCGCCGGACCAGGCCCGCCATTCGAAGCGGCGCCAGCCAGGCGCCGCACAGGGAGGAAACATCGACATGGTCACCAGGGGAACGCTGTCGCGTCGTCTCGTTCTGGCAAGCGCCGCGGGCGCGCTCGCCACGCCCGCGATCGCCCAGGGCGCGTGGCCCAACAAGCCGGTGCGCGTGGTCATCGCCTATCCGCCCGGCGGCCCGACCGATCTGGCGACCCGCATCACGCTCGACAAGGTGGCGACCAAGCTCGGCCAGCCCTTCATCTTCGACAACAAGGGCGGCGCCAGCGGCGCCATCGGCGCCGAGGCCGTCAAGAACAGCGCGCCCGACGGTTACACGTTCCTCGGCATGACGATCGCCATGATGGCGATCACGCCCCATCTCCAGCCGATCCCTTACCATCCGGAGAAAGATTTCGTGCACGTGGCGCGGATGGCGACCTCAATGGGGGCGCTGGCGGCGCATCCCTCGATGCCGTTCAACACGCTGCCCGAGCTGGTCGCCTATGCCAAGGCGAACCCGGGCAAGCTCCACTGGGGCTCCTCCGGGATGGCCACCATCACCCATCTCTACGGCGAGATGCTGAAGCTGGAGGCCGGCATCGACATCGTGCACGTGCCCTACAAGGGCAGTGCCCAGGCCTTGCAGGATCTGCTGTCGGGACAGGTCCAGCTGCAGTTCGACCAGCTCGTGCTGCCACACGTGGCGACGGGCAAGCTGAAGGGGCTGGCGGCGCTCAGCGACACGCGCTGGCCCGGCAAACCCGACATGCCGACCTTGCGCGAACAGGGCTACGGCAAGAACGGCGCCGACAGCTGGTACGGCATCATGGCGCCGGCCAGCACGCCGGCACCCATCGTCGAGAAGCTGGCGGCGCTGATCCGCGAATCGCTGCGCGATCCCGACACGATCGAGAAGCTCGACAAGGCCGGCCAGCGCGCCACCTTTCTCGATCCGCGCCAGATGAAAGAGCGGCTGGCGGTCGAGAGCGCTGCTTTCGGCGACGTCATCCGCAAGGGCAACATCAAGGTCCAGTAAGGGGAGAACGAAAGCATGTCGGACGTCGTCAAGGTCACCCGCGAGGGCCCGGTCACCGTCTTCACGATCAACCGGCCCGACAAGGGCAACGCCATCAGCCGGGCGGTCGCGCTCGACATGCAGGCCGCTTTCGCGGAGTTCGACCGCGACGACGCGCAACACGTGGCGGTGATCACCGGCGCCGGCGACAAGCAGTTCTCGGCCGGTGCCGACGTCACCGACCTGCCCGAGCTGTGGCGCTGCATCCCGACGCTCGGCATCACGACCGAGAAGCCGGTGATCGCAGCGACCTCGGGCTGGTGCGTCGGCGGCGCCATGGTGATGGTGACGATGGCCGATCTCTGCATCGCCAGCGAGACCACCAAATTCTACTATCCCGAGGCCAAGCTCGGTTTCACCGGCGGCATCATCTCGGGGCTGCCGGGCCGCATCCCGCACAAGATCGCGATGGAAATCATCATGATGTGCCGGCCCATGGAGGCCCAACGCGCCTACGAGGTCGGCCTGATCAACAAGATCGTGCCGGTCGGCAAGCAGGTCGAGGAAGCCGTCGCCTGGGGCCAGGAACTGGCGACCTTCGCGCCGCTGGTTCTGAAGACGATCAAGCGCTTCGTTACCCAGACCGTGCTGCCCAAGGGTCCGTCGGAATACATGGCGCACGCCATGGTCGATCTGGAGCGCGTGCGGCTGAGCGAGGACGGCCAGGAAGGCGCCCGCGCCTTCAAGGAAAAGCGCACACCGAAGTTCAAGGGCAAGTAGGCCGAAAGACGACGGGAGCGCGCCACGACGGCGCGCTCCCGCCTGTTGAGCGTCATCCCCGCCCGACGAATGGCATCTTGTCGGCCATCACGGTGACGAACAGCGCGTTGGCGTCGTTGCCGAGACCCGCCATGTAGACGATCGTGCGCGCGACGTTTTCGATTTCCATGGTCGGCTCGACGCGGGTCGACCCATCGGGCTGCAGCACGCCGTTGGCCATCCGCGCGGTCATCGGCGTGGCGGCGTTGCCGATGTCGATCTGGCCGACCTTGATGTCGAAGGCGCGGCCGTCCAGCGCGCAGGATTTGGTCAGGCCGGTGATCGCGTGCTTGGTCGAGCTGTAGGGAGACGAATTAGGCCTGGGCGTGTGGGCCGAGATGGAGCCGTTGTTGATGATGCGGCCACCGCGCGGCGTCTGCTTCTTCATGATCCGGAAGGCCTCGCGCGAGCACAGCCACGAACCGGTCAGGTTGACGTTCACGACCTGCAACCACGTTTCGACCGGCAGCTCGTCGATCGGCACCGGCGGGGAGCCGCCGCCGGCGTTGTTGAACAGCAGGTCGAGCCGGCCGAATTCCTTCTCGACCAGCGCGAACAGGGCCGCCACCGATTTGGGGTCGCCGACGTCGGTCGGTACGGTGATCGCCCGGCCGCCCAGCTTCGCCGCCTCCGCGGCCACTTCCTCCAGCTGCTCGCGGCGGCGGCCGGCCAGCGCCACGGCATAGCCTTCCTTGACGAGCGCCAGCGAGGAGGCCCTGCCGACGCCGGT
>CAMDVZ010000057.1 GCA_945878895.1 Caenispirillum bisanense
ATGGCGAACCCGTCCATATAACTCCACGCCCTTCATCCCTCCGCCTTCCCCCAAATAGGCAAAAGGCTATCTGCTGACGGAGTTTTACTCCGGCGCAACCAGATTATCCGGCCGCTTCAGTGAGGGATTATTGCTCCGGCGCTTACACTTAGGGTCGTCTCGTTTGCCAAACAGCGCCCGAAACAGGTCGGCGATGGCCCTGCCAGGCCCTCTTTTTTGGGCGCGCGGACCGCCAGGGGGATTCCCGACCCGATGAAGCGCCGACAGGTCCGGTGCGAAGAGACCGCGGTCCGGCACCACATCTTCGGCGGGCAGGTCGAGCGCGTGACGTTCCCACCGCTCCGACAGTCCTGTCGCTCGATCCCGGACCGCTCGCAGATCGGCCAGCGACAAGCCGTCGTAGTCCCAGCGCTCGCCAGTGGCCGGATTGACCGGGCCGGCGGCGGTTCGCCCGCTTCCTGACACGTGGGTTAGGGCCTGGCCAGCCTCGCGCGAGATCGCGCCCCACTGTCGTGCGGTCGAGAATGCCTCCTGCTTGCCGACGCCCGGCGCGACGCCACCTTGGGGTGGTTCTACATCGTCGTTGGCCGGCGCCGGGGTCGGGTCGTTGGCGAGGTGCGGCACGTCGTTTGGATCGAACGGCCTGGGATCGGCGTCGGGTCCTTGGGACGCGGGATTCCGGTCGGACGCGAAAGGATCGCGCCCGCTGGTGCGGGGCATCGGCATGGTGGACTCTCGATGTTGGCAAAACGAAAAACGCCGCCCTCGACGGGCGGCGTTGGCTACGGGCGCAGTTTTCGGACCGTATAGAAAACCGTTTAAATAAATCAGGCTAGTTAGTCAATAGATATTCTCCGGCGACGACGGAAAGGAAACCGTTGGCGCTCAGGATGGATATTTCTAGCCGAAAAATCAATTTCCTACGTATAACGGCACATATTCCAATCCTTCAAGCCAGCGCCAACCTACCGGTTCCCCTTGCGCTTCGCGCCCCGGCTTGGAATCGTGCCCCATGACCGTATCCATCGCGCGCGGCCCCCTGACGGCCGTGCTCGGGCCGACCAACACCGGCAAGACGCACCTCGCCATGGAGCGGCTGCTCGGCCACGAATCGGGCATGATCGGCTTCCCGCTGCGCCTGCTGGCGCGCGAGAACTACGACCGCGCGGTCAAGAAGGTGGGGGTGGGCAAGGTCGCGCTGGTCACCGGCGAGGAGAAGATCCAGCCGCCCGGCGCGCGCTATTTCATGTGCACCGTCGAATCGATGCCGCTGGAGCGGCCGGTGTCGTTCCTCGCCATCGACGAGGTGCAGATGGCCGCCGATTCCGATCGCGGCCACATCTTCACCGACCGGCTGCTCAACGCGCGCGGCCTGTCGGAGACCATGGTGCTGGGCTCCGACACCATGCGGCCGCTGCTGCAGAAGCTGGTGCCCGGCGTCGAGATCGTCTCGCGGCCGCGCTTTTCGACCCTGTCCTACGCCGGCACCAAAAAGCTCAGCCGCATTCCGGCCCGTTCGGCGGTGGTCGGCTTCTCGATCCAGGACGTCTACGCCATCGCCGAGCAGATCAGGCGCCAGCGCGGCGGGGCGGCGGTCGTGCTGGGGGCGCTCAGCCCGCGCACCCGCAACGCCCAGGTCGAGATGTTCCAGGCCGGCGAGGTCGACTATCTGGTCGCCACAGACGCCATCGGCATGGGCCTCAACATGGACGTCAACCATGTCTGGTTCGCCGGCATCCGCAAGTTCGATGGCCGCGAGCAGCGCCAGCTGCGCAACGACGAGCTGGCGCAGATCGCCGGCCGCGCCGGCCGCCACATGACCAACGGCCAGTTCGGCACCACTGCGGACGTCGGCGGGCTGGAGCAGGGCGTCGTGGAGGCGATCGAGAACCACCGTTTCGATCCGGTGCGCGGCATCCAGTGGCGCAACGCCGAGCTCAGTTTCAATTCCGTGGTGGCGCTGCTGGCCTCGCTCGACGAGCCCGCGACCCTGGCCGGCCTGTCGCGCGCGCGCGAGGCCGACGACCAGATGGCGCTGCGCGATCTCGCCGGTCGCCCCGATATCGCGGGCGTGGCGCGTGGCCGCGAGCGGGTGCGGCTGTTGTGGGAGGTCTGCCAGGTCCCCGATTTCCGCAAAACCATGACCGAGGAGCACACCAATCTGCTGGCCGCCATCTATGGTCATCTGACAGGGCCGCGCGGGCGCCTGCCGGCGGACTGGATCGAGGCGCATGTCCAGCGGCTGGAGCGCTTCGACGGCGACATCGACACGCTGATGGGGCGCATCGCCCATACCCGCACCTGGACCTACATCGCGCACCGGGCGGGCTGGCTCGACCGGCCCGAACACTGGCAGGAACGGGCGTCCGGGATCGAGGAGCGGCTGTCGGAGCAGTTGCACCAGCGCCTGACGCAACGCTTTGTCGACCGCCGCACCGCTTTGCTGTTAAGAAAGCTGGGACTGCCGGAGGAATTGATGACGGGCGTGGCCGAAGACGGCGAAGTGACGGTGGAGGGCGAGAAGCTCGGCCGCCTCGAGGGATTCCGGTTCGTGCCCGAGATCGGCAAGGACGAAGGGGAGCAACGCGTCATCCTGACGGCCGCGATGCGGGCGTTGCGCGAGGTCGTGCCGGCGAGGGTCGAGGCGTTCACCGCCGCGCCCGACAAGGAACTGTCGCTCGATTCGGCCTGCCGCGTTATCTGGAACGGCGGCCCCGTGGCGCGCCTGGTCGCCGGCGCCGACGCGCTGTCGCCCAAGGTCGAGCCGGTGGCCAGCGATCTGATCGACGGGCCGCAGCGCGAGGCCATCCGGCTGCGTTGCGCGACGTGGATCGAGGGTCGCATTCGCGGCAACCTGACCGACCTGATGACGGCCCGCGACGCGGAATTGTCGGGGGCGGCGCGCGGCGTCGTGTTCCAGCTTGGCGAGCAGCTCGGCGCCATGGCGCGCGCGCCGGCCGAAGAGCAGATTTCGGCCATGACCGAGGACGACCGCAAGGCGCTGGCGCGCGCCGGTGTGCGTCTGGGCGTCTACAGCGTCTTCATTCCGACCATGCTGAAGCCGATGGCGATCCAGACCCGGGCGCAGCTATGGACCATCGCGCGCGGCCGCGAGGAAGTGCCGGCATTGCCGTCGGCCGGCCGCACCTCGATGGTCGTGACCCCCGAGATGGACCGCGATTTCCTCGCGGCGCTGGGTTACCTGCCGCTCGGCGACCGCGCCATCCGCGCCGACATGGTCGAGCGGCTGGCGTGGGCGGCCCGCCAGGCGGTCCGGGCGTCGCGGGAAACCAGCCGCAAGGACAATTCGCAGTCTGACGGCAAAAATACCCCCGCCAAAACCCCGTCCACGTTGCTCTTTGGCGACGTCGTCAGCGAATGGATGATCGCTGCCGCAGCGCTCGGCGAGGATTTCGGGCTCACGACACCCGCCGCCGAAACGACCCCCGCCGAGGCCCCCGAACCAGCCGCCGCGCCAGCCACTCCGGGCGACGAAAAACCGGCCCGCCGGCGCGGCCGCCACGGCGGTGGCCCGCGCCCCTCTCGCGAGATCGACGGCGCCATCCCCGTGGCCCTCCGCTTCGACTCCGAAACCCGGACCTGGGTCGAGGTCGCGCCGCCTGGTCGCGCCGCCGCCATCGCCCGCGAAACGAAAAAAGCCGTCGAGCCGCCCAAGCCGCTGGCCGGCGGCAAGATCGACCTGCCGCCGCTCGCCCCCGGTCATTTCCGCGCCACCGCCGAGATGTTGTCGCTGGTCGGCTGCACCGAGCCCGAGATGGCCAACGTGCTGCGCTCGCTCGGCTACCGCGTCCACCAGCCCAGCGAGGAGGCCGGCCCCCTCCATTCGTTCTCGATCAAATCCCGCTTCGCGCGCGAACGCGAGGAGCGCGAGGCCCGCAACGAAGCCCGCCGCCGCGACAACCCGCCCCGCCCGCGCCGCGACGACCGCGGCCCCCCGCGCGAGGGCGCCCCGGCCGACGCGTCGGGCGACGCCGCCCGTCCACGTGGTCCCCGGCGAGATGGCCCACCCCGCGAGGGTCAACGCCGCGACGGTCCCCGTCAGGATGGGCCCCGTCAGGATGGGCCCCGCCGCGACGGTCCGCCTCGCGAAGGCGCGGTTGCCGACGGCCAGCGCCGCGACGGTCCCCGCACCGACCGTCCGCAGGGCGCCGGACCCGCCGGTGGCCGCCCCGAGCAACGCCGCGACGGCCCGCGTCGCGATGGTCCGCCGCGGGATCGCGATCGCAACGGCCCGCCGCGCGACCGCGATCGGCGCGGCCCCGGCGGCCCCGAGTTCCGCCTCGTCGCGACCACCGAGAAGCCGGCCGAGGCGGGCGATTCGCCTTTCGCCAAGTTGCTCGAACTGAAGCTCGGCAAGAAGTAGCGCGGACCGCCGATGCGGCTGGACAAGTGGCTCTGGCAGGCGCGGTTTTTTCGCAGCCGCGCGCTGGCTACCCGCGCCGTCGAAAGCCAGCCGTTCCGCATCGACGGCCGCCCGATCGACAAACCCCATGCCGCCGTGGCCCCCGGCATGGTCCTGACCTTCGCGCTCGGAAAATCCGTCCGGGTGGTCAAAGTGCGGGCGCTGGGCGAGCGACGCGGCCCCGCCAGCGAGGCACGGACTCTCTACGAAGACCTGACCGACTGATCGCCGGAGCCCGCCTGACGGGGGCGCGACAATTCTCTTGACCCTTCGCGACCGGCGGCGCTTGCGCCCGCCCGGTGCAGCGGCTACCTAACCGCCGGTTTCGAGCGTTGGGGTTTCCTGGAGCGACCGATGACTTATCTGGTCACCGAACTTTGCATCAAGTGCAAGTACATGGACTGTGTCGAGGTATGTCCGGTCGACTGCTTCTACGAAGGCGAGAACATGCTCGTCATCAACCCCGACGAATGCATCGATTGCGGCGTGTGCGAGCCGGAATGTCCGGCCGACGCGATCAAGCCCGACACCGACGGCGACCTCGAGCGGTGGCTGATCGTCAATCGCGACTATTCCGCCAAGTGGCCGAACATTACCCGCAAGGGCGACGCGCCGGCCGATGCCGATCAATACAAGGGCATGCCGGACAAGTTTAGTAAGTTGTTTTCGGAAACTCCGGCCAAGCGCTAGGTTTGATTCTCGGGTTTGTTCGGTCTCCGTTAACGAATTTGGTGAAGGTTGCTGCCGAATCGTTGCGGATTTGCAACATTCCACGGGACTCCGTGTCCGTCTTGTGTTACAACATGATCGCTGTCGGTGACCCTCGGTGGTCGCCCGAGCGCCCGGCTTCCGGCCGGTTTCCGTCCAGTTTGGCTCGTGTGCGCCGCCTGATCGCGGCCGGGGACGTTTTGTCGCCGCGCGAACCTGAGCGGACGAAGCCACGGGAATTGGGTCCACGTCTGGGGGCGTGATCGGGTTGCGTGCGGCAAGCGAGCGCGAGGAACCGGAAGATGCCCGTCAAGACCAGCAAGGCGACGACCAGGAACAAGGTCGTGGCCAAGAGCGTTAAGTCCGCGGCTTCGAAAAAGACTCCGGCCAAAGCGGTCGTTGCCGCCAAGGTCGGGATCCAGCCCAAAGTCGCGAAACCCGCCGCGCGGCCAGCCGTCAGGATGGCCAAGGTCGAGGCGAAACCAGTCAAGTTCGAAGCCAGCTTCAAGGTCGTTCCGAAGGTCGAACCCGCGGCGGTGCCGAAGGTGGAGCCGAAGGTCGCCCCGAAGGCCGTGGCGGCGCCCGCTATCGAGTTGAAGGTAAAAATGCTGGATTTCACGTTCGAAAAGGGCGACTTCGTCGTCTACCCGACGCATGGCGTCGGACGGGTCGTCGACATCGAAGCCAAGCAGATCGCGGGCGTCACGCTCGACCTGTTCGTGATCTCGTTCGAGCAGGAGCGCATGACCTTGCGCGTGCCGGTCGCCAAGGCCCGCACGTCGGGCCTGCGCAAGCTGAGCTCGCGCAAGATCATGGACAGCGCGCTCGTCACGCTGAAGGGCCGCTCGCGCATCAGCCGCGCGATGTGGAATCGCCGCGCCCAGGAATACGAAGCCAAGATCAATTCCGGCGATCCGGTGTCGATCGCCGAGGTGGTGCGCGATCTCCATCGCAACGCTGGCCAACCCGACCAGTCATACAGCGAACGCCAGATCTACGAAGCGGCGCTGGATCGTCTGGCGCGCGAGTTGGCCGCCGTCGAGCGGATCGACAACGTGGCCGCGACCGTCAAGCTCCAGGGCGTGCTCAAGCAGGTCGCTTGATCGCGCGTCCGGAACCGGACCGGGGCGGCCGACGGAGACGTCGCGCCGCCCTTTCCATACCCGCGTCGTCCCGTCGATGATCTCCTCGCCATCCGCTATCGCCCGTCTGCGCCGGCCTCGCCGGATATGGGCGGTGGCCTCGGTGCATGGCGTCGTCGACCGCTTTCGTTCCGTGGCGTCGCGCATGGCGCAACGGATCGAGTCCGGCGACCGGATCGTTTTTCTCGGCAACCTTGTCGGCGGCGTTCCCGGCGGCGAAGCGTCCGATGTCGGAGCCACGATCGACATGGCCTTGCGGCTGCGGCGCGCCGCGATATCTCGCTGGGATGCGCGTGCCTGCGACGTCGTCTTCCTGCGTGGCGCCCAGGAGGAGATGTGGGGCAAGATCGATCAGCTCCATTTCGCGACCAACCCGCGCGAGGTCCTGCGCTGGATGTTGCATCGCGGCGTCGGCGCCACGATTGCCGCCTATGGCGGACAGGAATCCATCGCCGAAGGGCTACGGGCAGTCGGCGACGGTCCGATGGCGATCGCGCGCTGGACGTCGGTGTTGCGGGCCGCGGTGCGCGCCCGGCCGGGTCACGCGGAATTCCATGCCGCGGTGCGCCGTGCCGTTCAGGCGGCCGATGCCGGCCCGCTGTTCTTCAATCACGGCATCGACCTCGACCGGCCGCTGGCGGCCCAGACCGACGCGTTCTGGTGGGGCGCCGCGACCGAGGTCGGCGACCTCGGTTGGCCCTGGGACGGCATCCGGCGGCTCGTCCGCGGCTTCGATCGCACGCGGCCGGGCTTGGCGGATGGCCGCTTCACCCTGACGCTGGACGGCGGCTGTGGCTATGGCGGACCGTTGCTGGCGGCGTTGCTCGACGCCGACGGCGCGTTGATCGACAGCCTGCGCGCCTGAACCAGGGCCCGTGCCCACCGCGAATCATTCCTGGACGACGACCTTGACACGCCGGCCCGGCGATAGTGGATCGCCGGTCTCGAGGCCGTTGATCGTCAGGAACTGAGCGACGGCTAGTTCGTCGCCGCCGCCGGCCCCGGCGAGACTTTCGGCGGTATCGCCCGCCCGCACGATGACCACCCGCAGACGCTGCGGGCGCAGGGCCGAACGCTCCGCCGCCGTCAGGCGCCGAAAAGTCGATTGCGCGGCTTGCAGCAGTTCGCGGGTCCGATCGACGGCGGCGGCGCCCGGAGAATCCATGGTGAAGCCGCAGGTCAGCGGGTCGAACGCGATCACGAGCATCCGTTTGGTCATCTTGTCGGACGGCCGCGTCGCGGCCGCCGTCGCCGCCTGCAGACCATTTATGGTCAGCGACCGGTCGTCGCCGACGGTTCCCGCGCCGAGCCCGCCGCGCGCAAGGTCGGCGACCGGTGCGGCCTGGCGACGGGTACAGGAGAACGACATCATCGCCGCGTCCGGACCCTCGGCGTAAACCGCTTGCGGCGTGTTGATCAGGCGATAGCCGGGCGGTACCTCGAACGACACGCCGATGTCGGGATGCTCGAACCGCCGGCCGCGGACGAATCCCTGGTCGGGCCTGTCGCCGAACAACATGCCGTCGATCGCCGCGAGATAGGCGTCGCGCTCGGTCCGCCCGCCGCGCCTGGCCTGGGCGAGATCGCGCGCGGCCACGACCCGGTCGAGCGTGCGGGGATGGCTGGAGAGGATGCCCGACGGCCGGTCGACGGCGTCGACCGACCGGCTGGCGCGACGCGCCTCGAGCTGATCCGCCCGACGTAGCCGCTCCAGCGTCGCGACGGCGGCGTCGGAATCGTAGCCGGCGTCCGCCATCGTCCGGATGCCGATCCGGTCGGCTTCGAACTCGTGTTCGCGCGAGTAGGCGCGCTCGCGCGCCAGCCCGACCAGCGCCACCGCGCGCGCGAGATCGACGTCGCCGGTGGCGTTGGCCACCGCCAGGACGGCTTCCCGCGTGGCCGCCCGGGTCTGCCGTCGCTGATCGGAATGGCGGGCGAGAACGTGGCCGACCTCGTGGCCGATCACGGAGGCGAGCTGGGCCTTGTCGTCCAGCAGCGCCAACAGGCCGCGGGTCAGCAGAATGTCGCGCGAGGGGCGCGCGTAGGCGTTGACGTCGGGCGTGTCCAGGACGGTGATCCGCCACGCCGTGGCCGGCTCGCCGGCCGCCGTCAGCAGACGCGTGGAGACCTCGCGCACCATCGCCAGCACCTTGGGATCGCCATAGCCCTCGACAGGTCGAGGCGCCACCGGACCGGCCGTGGCGGGCGAGGAACCCGGGCGCGAACCACCGGGCAATTCGGCTGGCGCGATGCCGGTGTTCGGCGCCCCGCAACCGCCGAGCGCGAGCACGGCGCCCGCGATCAGACCGGCCAGCGTCGCGCGGACCCTCGCCGCCGTTCTCCACGTCCGCATGACCGGTTCCTCCCCATCCGCGCCAGCCGGTGCTTGGAGCGCGCCGGCCGATCGAATAGTATCGTTTCCCGCCGCCGTCGCCACCCGCGATGCGGGCAATCGAGAGTCGTGGTCGTCCGGGCATGCCGAGATCGGAAAATCCGCTACGGTCGGAGTTGTATCCCGACATCGTTCCATACGCGTCCGGCATGTTGCCCGTCGATTCGCGCCATACGCTGTACTGGGAGCAGAGCGGCAATCCCGACGGCGTGCCGGTCGTGTTCCTGCATGGCGGTCCGGGCGCCGGTTCGGCGCCGGTGCACCGACGCTTTTTCGATCCGGCGTTCTATCGCGTGGTGGTGTTCGACCAGCGCGGCGCCGGTCGCTCGCTGCCACTGGGCGACCTGACCGACAACACGACCGGTCATCTGGTCGCCGACATCGAGCGGCTGCGCGAGCATCTCGGCATCCGGCAGTGGCTGCTGTTTGGTGGCTCGTGGGGTTCGACGCTGGCGCTCGCCTACGCCGCGCGGCATGTCGACCGCTGCCTGGGCTTCGTGCTGCGCGGGGTCTTCCTTGGCCGCGACAGCGAGGTGTCGTGGTTCCTGCACGGCATGCGGAGCGTCTTTCCCGAGGCGTGGCGGGAGTTCGTCGAACATCTCTCGCCGATGGAACGCGACGACATTCTCGGTGGCTACCATCGGCGCCTGGTCGATCCGGATCCGGCGCGCCATCGCGCGGCGGCGCGGGCCTGGAGTCGCTACGAGGCGGCCTGCTCGACGTTGTATCCGGGCGCGCGCGGGGCGCTCGATGCCGACGGCGGCGGCTTCGCCCTGGCGCTGGCGCGGATCGAGGCCCACTACTTCGTCAATCGCTGTTTCCTGCCGCCGGACTGGCCCTGGCAGGATCTCGACCGGTTGCGCCATCTGCCCTGCACCATCGTCCAAGGGCGTTACGACATCGTTTGTCCGCCGGTGACCGCCGACGAACTCACGCGCGCCTGGCCCGAGGCGCAGTACGTGATCGTGCCCGACGCCGGTCATTCGGCGCTGGAGCCGGGCATTCGCGCCGCTCTCGTGAACGCCACCGAAGCCTTCCGCCTGTCGCGTTACGGCGCCGACCTGATGCCGTCGCGTCCGGCCTGGCATTCCTGATCCCGGCCCACCTCCGAAAGAGCGATCCATGAGCGCCAGCGCGCCGACCCAGACGTGGCTGATCGTCGGTGCCACGTCGGCGCTGGCGCGGGCTTTCGCCGATCGCGCCGCGAAGGAAGGCTGCTCCTTGATCCTGGCGGCGCGCGACATGGACGCCACGCGGGTGCTGGCCGACGAATTGCGCGGACGGCATGGCGTCGCGGTGTCGACGATCTTCTTCGAAGCGGCCGATCGGGCCTCCCACGCCGCGCTCGCGACGTCGCTGAAAGAAGCCGAAGCGCCCAACGTTCTGCTGGCCTTCGCGATCATGCTGGAACGCCAGACGTTCGAGCCCGATCCGGCCGTGGCGGCCAGCCTGCTCGACGTCAACCTGGCGGCCTCGGCCTCAGTGCTGATGCATCTGCTGCCGGTGGTCGAGGCGCGTCCGGGCGCGCGGGTCGCGATCGTGGGGTCAGTGGCTGGCGACCGCGGGCGACCGCGCAACTACGTGTACGGGGCCAGCAAGGCGGGCCTGCACGCGATCGCCTCGGGCCTGCGCGCCCGCCTGCACAAGGCCGGCGTGTCGGTGACGCTGGTGAAACCCGGTCCGTTCCGCAGTCCGATGACGGGCGACCGCAAGGGGCTGGGGCCGTTGCCGTCGCCCGAATCGATCGCCGCGACGACGTGGAAGGCCGCGATGGCGCGGCGCGCGACGGTCTACGCGCCGTGGCACTGGCGCTGGATCATGCTGGTGGTGCGGCTGTTGCCGGAGCCGTTGTTCAAGCGGCTGGATTTCTAGACGACCCGCCCTATCGCAGCTTGCGCACCATGTCGCGCAGGAAGCGGCGCACCGGGCTCTCGCGCCAACCCGTCGCGAGTGTCTCGCCACGCGCGAATTTCTCGAGATTCGGCAGATCGTTCACGTGGCTGGCCCACGGGCGCAGCAGGTCCACGATCGGTCCACGATCGGCCGGCGCGACGGTGGGTCCATATTCGCCCAAGCGGTTGCGCAGCCGTTTCCATTGCGCGCGGGCGATCTCCCGCTGGCCGATCCCGGGCAACGTGGCGGCGACCTCCGGAAGCAGCGTCAGCATGATGAACATATCGTCGCGCAGCGCGTCGAGGCGACGCTCGACGGCGATGTCGGGGCGGTAGTGAACGCGGTACTCGGTCAGGGCCTGGCGCCGGTGCACGAACGAACCGTGCGGCGACATTCGCAGCCACAGGCCCCAGTCGCCGTAGAGGCGCGTTTCCTGGGCGAAGCCGCCGACCTTCTCCCAGACGTCGCGACGGAACGCGCACGAGACGGGGTGGATCCTGGCGTCCATCATCTGGCTGCGGAACGTGTCGGGTGGCCGGGTGACGGGCCGCATCGACAGCACCTTCTCGTGCTGGACCAGTTTGCCGGCACCGTCGATGTGGTCGAAATCGCCGCTGATCAACACGGCACCGGGATGTTGCACCGCGGCCTCGCGGATCGCCCGCGCGAAGCCCGGCAGGGCGCGGTCGTCGGAACCCAGCAGCGAAATCCACTGGCCAGTGGCCTGCGACACCGTGAAATTATAGTTGGGCATCATGCCCAGCCGAACCGGCGGGTCGACGATGCGGATGCGGTCCCGGTAGCGCTCGATTACCGCGCGGGAACCATCGGTGCTGTGGTCGTCGCAGACCACGATCTCGGAGCCCGGCAGGTCCTGGGCCAGCAATGACTCGATGGTCTCGCCGATGTACTGGGCGTGATTGTAGGACGGTACGACGAAGGAATGGCTGAAACTCACCGGGCGTCCCCTTGCCCGGTGGCTCTGTCACGTTCCGGTGGGCCGTTCCAGTGTTTCCGGCGGTGTGTCATAGGGGTAGAAATTTCAAGATATTGCGCCACGTCCTTAAACAAGGACGCGGAATCTAACGGTTTTCTCCGCCGCCTGCCAGCGTCATGCCGTCAGGTTGCCGACAGCGGGGTCGCGGCGAATCGTCGTGGTCGGCCCCGCGTGGACGGCCGTGCGCGGACGGCCGTTGACTCGATCCGGCCACATCGGGCCAATAGCACACATTGATGGCCCGGCGACGCCGGCCGGCGCCGGGGCGGGAGCGACGATCATGAAATTCGGCATTTTCTACGAGCACCAGTTGCCGCGGCCGTGGGGCGAGCGCAGCGAGTACCAGCTGTTGCAGGATTCGCTGACCTAGATCGAGCTCGCCGACAAGCTCGGCTACGATTACGCCTGGGAGGTCGAGCATCACTTCCTGGAGGAGTATTCGCACTCCTCCGCCCCCGAGGTCCTCCTGGGGGCGGCCAGCCAGCGCACCAAGCGGATACGCCTGGGTCACGGCGTGATCCAGCTCACGACCAACAACCCGCACCGGGTGGCCGAGAAGGTGGCGACGCTCGACCTGCTGTCGGGCGGCCGGGTCGAGCTCGGCATGGGCGAGGCCGCGGGGCCAGCCGAGCTGCATCCCTTCGGCATCAAGGTACGCGACAAGCGCGAGCGCTGGGAGGAGGCCGTCAAGGCGATCATCCCGATGTTCACGAAGCACGCCTGGGAGTTCCACGGCCAGTACTACGACTTCCCCGCCCGCAACGTGTTGCCGAAGCCCTTCCAGAAGCCGCATCCGCCGCTGTGGGTGGCCTGCTCCAACATCCAGACCATCGGGAAAGCGGGCGAATGGGGCATGGGGGCGCTCGGCTTCACCTTCGTGACGCCCGAGGCGGCCCGCGCCTGGGTCCACAAATACTACAACAACCTGCTCAACAACTCGAAGAAGCTCGCGGACTATCCCTCCAACCCCAACGTGGCGATGGTGTCGGGCTTCATGTGCGCCGCCACGGACGAAGAGGCCGAGGCGAAGGCGGCGGGCTGGACCTTCTTCATCTTCGCGCTGAGCTACTACGGCCGCAAAGGCGTCGACGCGCCGGGCACCTCCGACCTCTGGCAGGAGTACCAGGCCTGGAAGGGTGGTCCGGAGGAGCGCAAGGCGCTCGACTCCGGCCTGATCGGCTCGCCGGAGACCATCCGCCGCAAGCTGCGCCAGTACCGCGACAGCCGGGTCGACCAGGTAATCCTGCTCAACCAGGCCGGCAAGACCAGCCACGCCGACATCTGCGAGTCGCTGGAGCTGTTCGCGCGCGAGGTGATGCCGGAATTCCACGCCGCGGAGGCCGAGCATCTGGCGTGGAAAGCGAAGGTGCTGAACCGCGAGATCGTGCTCGAGGACCTGGATACGAAACCCTACGATATCTTCAGCCACCAGAACGAACACATCGTCCGCCTGACGCCCGAGCAGCTCAAGGCCAAGATGGCCGAGAAGGACGCCGCCATGGCTAGAGTCGCGGCCGGCGACGACTGATCGAACCGTCCTGGACTCCGGCGCATGCGGCGCGACCCCGGAGGGTCGCGCCGCTGTCGTTTCGGGCGCCGGCAATCATGCCCCGCATCCAGCCATCGGACGGAATCGGGAAAAAGATCGTGCTCGATCAACGACATGACCGTTGGCCGTCCAGCCTCGCACCCCCCCCTGCTTCGGCTGATCCGGACACCCCCCGGCGGTAAATCCAGGTGCACGACAGGCGGTCGCCGGCGTGAGAAACTCGACGTATCCCGCATCCAGCCCGGACCGGTGCCCATGCCCCGCCTGCTCCACGTGATCGGCTCGCCGCGCGGCGTCTTGTCGCGCTCCGGCCTCGTCGCCACGGCGTATCTTGACGCCCTGCGCGCCCACCGGCCCGACGTCGAGGTCGACACGCTCGACCTGTGGCGCGAGGAACTGCCGCCGCTCGACGAGGCGGCTGTCGCGGCCAAGATGGCGGTCACCCGTGGCGGCAACCCCGATCCCGCCCAGCGCGTGGCGTGGGACGCGGTGTTGGCGGTGGTCGCGCGCTTCCGGACCGCCGACCGCTACCTCTTCACCGTGCCGATGTGGAACGGCGGCATTCCCTACCGCGTGAAGCATTACGTCGATCTCGTCATGCAACCCGGGCTGCTGTTCACGCTCGACCGCGCCACCGGCTACGCCGGCCTGTTGCGGAACAAGCGCGCGACCGTGATCTACAGCACCGGCATCCACGCACCGGGACTGCCGCCGGCCTTCGGCGCCGACTACCACGCGACCTATTTCGACTGGTGGCTGCGCGAGACCGGGGTCGCCGAGATCGACACGATCCGGCTGCCACCGACCGGGCCGGGGCCGGACCTGGAGCCGGTGCTGGCACGGGCGCGGGAGATGGCAAGGCGGTAGCGGCGAATGTCGTCGTTCGACGATGTTCCGAAAAGTCTCTGAACGACGACTTTGTAAATTGTCTCCGCTCGACGACTTCGATAGAATGCCGTCCATCGACGACATTCCAGGCTCGCCATGAGGATTCAAGCGCCACTCGATATCGGCCTGATCATCCGCGACCGCCGTCGCCGCCTTGGCCTGAATCAAAGCGATCTGGCGGCGAAGGCCGGCGTCGGTCGCCAGTGGCTGATCGCGGTCGAGCAAGGCAAGCCGCGCGCCGAGATCGGCATGATCCTGCGCACCCTCAACGCGCTCGGGCTGGCGCTGTCGGTGGCCGAGCGGGTCGCGTCGGCGTCGACCGACGGGCCCCCGCCCATCGACATCGACGCGGTGGTGGCGGCGCACAGGACTGGCGGGCGGTGAGCGACGTTCTGTTCGCCATCGCCGACCGCGCGACGATGGGAGAGGTGCGGCGCGCCCGCGATGGTTGGCTGACGTTCCTCTACGACGAGGACTGGCGGTCGCGGCCCGACGCTTGGCCGCTGTCGCTTTCGATGCCGTTGGTCGTCGCCGAACATCCGCACGCGCGCATCGAGCCGTGGCTATGGGGGTTGCTGCCCGACAACGACGCGATTTTGGCGCGGTGGGGCCAGCGCTTCCAGGTTTCACCGCGCAACGTCTTCGCGCTGCTGGGCGCGGTCGGCGAGGAGTGCGCCGGCGCCGTGCAATTCGCGATGCCGGATCGTGTCGAGGCGCTGCTGGCACCAGGCGATGGCACCGTCGAGTGGCTCGACAGGTGCAAATTGGCGAGCGTCTGGCGCTGCTGCGGCGCGACCAGTCGGCATGGCGCGCGCCGCGCGACAGCGGTCAGTTCAGTCTGGCGGGTGTCCAGCCCAAGACGGCACTGCTGTTGGAGAAGGGCCGCTGGGGCATTCCCTCGGGTGCAACGCCGACCACGCACATTCTCAAGCCGCCCGTGCCTGGCTTCGACGGTCACGCCGAGAACGAGCACCTCTGCCTGGCGCTGGCTGCCGCGCTCGGTCTGCCGGCGGCGCGCTCGCGCGTCCGGCGCTTCGGCGGCGAGGTCGCGATCGTGGTCGAGCGCTACGACCGCGCTCGCGATGCCACGGGTTTGCGCCGCCTGCACCAGGAAGATTTCTGCCAGGCGCTTGGTCTGCCGCCGACGCTGAAGTACCAGAACGAGGGAGGCCCCTCCCTCGCCGCCATGCTCGACGTCGTCCGAACCCACTCTGCCGAGCCGCGCGAGGATGCGTGGACCTTTGCGCGCGAGGCGATCTTCAACTGGTTGATCGGCGGCACCGACGCGCACGCCAAGAACCATTCGCTCCTGATCGGCGTCGGCGGACGCGTGCGTCTGGCGCCGCTCTACGATCTGGCCAGCACCCTCGCCTACGATTTCGACCCGCGCAAACTCAAGCTCGCGAACCGCATCGGCGGCGAATACTTGCTGGAAGAAATCGGTCCGCGTCAGTGGGCGAGGTTTGCCGCCGAGGCTCGCCTGCCCGAGCGCGAGGTGCTCGACGCCTGCCGCGAAATGGCGACGGCGTTGCCCGGCAAACTGCTCGACGTTGCCGGCCGCGCGCGCGAGGACGGTCTCGATCATCCGGTGGTCGGGCGGCTGCTCGGGGTGCTGAGCGAGCGGGCTGTACGTTGTGGGCGTGGGCTTTCTCGTAGCACTTGAAACAACGTCATCGATCTGATCACGCCTTCCGGTCACAGCCCTGCGCTCAATCATGAGGTGGACGAAACGCTTGCCAAGCTATTGCGGGCAGGCCGACCTGTTGAGTGCTGGATGCGTTGACGGGCGTTTCCGACGGTAGCATCGCATTGCCATGAGAATTCTCGTGCGTGTCAAACCGCTAGTCGCAAACTCAACATCCGACTATACTCAACTAGATGATCAGCTTGAGGGTGTGAAATGTTCAGATCGAAGACGTTGTTCATAGTTGGGGCGGGCGCGAGTGCTGAGGCGAAGCTTCCTACGGGCGCGCAATTGGCCAAGATCATCGAAGGCAAGCTTGATATCCGCCCTACTAGTGGACACCAGCAGACAACCGGCGACTATCAGATTGTCGAGGCATTTCGACGGCATATATACAAACAGAGCAGTAGCCAAAACATCAATCCATTACTCCAGCCTAGCAGCCTGTCGGACTTAAAGCATCGTGGGGGATGGTCGGGGATTCCCACGGGAATCGCGTCCGTATAGAATCGTGGGACGGCTTTGCGAAGGAGCGCCCCGCGATGAGCAACTTCCGCCCGACGGACCGCGAGACCAGCTATC
>CAMDVZ010000058.1 GCA_945878895.1 Caenispirillum bisanense
CGCCTGAACCTGGCGCCTATGCCGCGAAGCCCCTCATCCGGCGCTGCGCGCCACCTTCTCCCCGCCTCCGCGGGGCGAAGAGAAGAATCAAGCTTCCCGGCGCCGGAATGCAGGGTCCGACCGGCTGGAACGCGCTGCCACCGCGATGCCGTCGCACCTGCCTGCGACTTGCCCCGGACGAGCCTGCAACCGCCGAGCTGTGTGGCCCGCGATCGCGTCATGCGCTACATCGGCCCGGTCACCGGCACGAAGCCGGGCTCGGGAGCGAATATCTTGGACATCGCAATGAAGGCCCCGTTCAAGCCGATCGAGTTTCTCAGCCGCGACATCGCGGTCGACCGGCGGCCCGACGGCACGCTGATCCTGAAATCGCGCCACGCGCTCAAGGCCTGGGAGCGCCACGTGCCCGCCCATCTCGCGAACTGGGCGGCCGCGGCGCCCGATCGCGTATGGCTGGCGCAACGGCGCGGCGCGGACCGGGCGTGGCTGACGCTGACCTACGGCGAGGCGAAAGCCCGCGTCGACGCCGTCACCCAGGCCCTGCTCGACCGCGGCTTCGGCCCCGACAGGCCCGTCATGATCCTGTCGGGCAACTCGATCGAATTCGCGTTGCTGACGATGGCCGCGATGCAGGCGCGGGCACCGGTGGCGCCGGTGTCTCCCGCCTATTCGATGATGAGCCAGGACCACGCCAAGCTGAAATACGTCTTCGACCTGATCGAGCCGGGAATGCTGTTCGTCCAGAACGGCGCGCTCTACGCCAAGGCTCTGGCGGCGCTCGATCTGTCCGGCGTCGTGCTGGTCCATGTCGATGCCCCGCCGCCCGACACGCAATCGCTGCCGTGGAGCGAACTGGTGGCGACGCGTCCGACCGATGCCGTGGCGCGTTCGGTGGCGTCGATCGACGGCAAGACCGTCGGCAAGTTCCTGTTCACGTCGGGCAGCACCGGCATGCCCAAGGCGGTGATCAACACCCAGGAGATGATGTGCGCCAATCTGGCGATGGGCCAGATGACGCGCACCCGCAAACCCGACGAGCCCGCCCCGGTCGTGCTGGACTGGCTGCCGTGGAACCACACGATGGGCGGCAACGCGACCTTCCAGGGCAACCTCGCGGAGGGCGGCACGACCTGGATCGACGACGGCAAACCGCTGCCGGGCATGTTCGAGGAAACGCTGCGGAACCTGCGCGAGATCTCGCCGACCTCCTTCGCCAACGTACCCTCCGGCTTCGCGATGCTGGCCACCGCGATGGAGAACGACGAGGGCCTCGCCCGATCGTTCTTCAGGAATCTGGGCATCCTCGCCTATGGCGGCGCCACCCTGCCCTCCGACGTCTACGAACGCATCGAGACGCTGGCGGTGAAATACACCGGCTACCGCATCCCCTTCGTGACCGGCTGGGGTTCGACGGAAACCGCGCCGACCGCGACGACGGTGCACTGGGCGTCCGAGCGGGTCGGCCTCGTTGGCCTGCCGTTTCCCGGCGTCAAACTGAAGATGGTCCCCACCGGCGAGGCCGGCCGCTACGAGCTGCGCCTCAAGAGCGTGATCGTGACGCCAGGCTACCATCGCCAGCCCGAGCTGACGGCGAAGATGTTCGACGAAGACGGCTATTACAAGATCGGCGACGCCGGCCGCTTCGTCGACGAGGCCGATCCGAGCTGGGGCCTGATCTTCGATGGCCGCGTCGTGGAGGACTTCAAGCTCACCAGCGGCACCTTCGTGCTGGTCGGCACCCTGCGCACCAACACCATCGCGGCAGCCTCTCCCGTGCTGCAGGACGCCGTTGTCTGCGGCCAGGATCGCGAGTACGTCGCCATCCTCGGCTTCCCCAACATCGCGGCCTGCCGCCAGGTCGCGGGCGATCCCGGGGCGAAGCTGCCGCTCGCCGACATCCTGCGCCATCCGCGCGTCGTGGAGACGCTGCGGTCCGGCATCGCCGCCATGAACACCGCGGCCGGCGGCTCCTCGATGCGGGCGCGCCGGGCGCTGCTGATGACCGAGCCACCCTCGGTCGACGGCCACGAGATCACCGACAAGGGCTACATCAACCAGCGCGCCACGCTGGAACGCCGCAAGGCGCTGGTGGAACGCCTGTACGCCGCGCAGCCCGACGGCGACGTGATCGTGGTCGGCTGAGCCGCGATACGCCGCCCTCGGGCCCTTTCGCCCCCGATGCAGGGGCGAAGGAATGAAGAGCCCGTAGAGCGCCTTCCGGTCAATGATGCGGTACGTTCTCGGCGTTAAGAAATCTCACTGCCGCAGCGACCTCCCCTTCTCCCCGCGGAGGCGGGGAGAAGGTGGCGCGCTGCGCCGGATGAGGGGCTTCGCGGCCTGTCGAGCGGCACGTTCGCGCGAGAGGCGACAAGGTCGTGGCAAGGTCGCGAAGCCCCTCATCCGCCCTCCGGGCACCTTCTCCCCGCCTCCGCGGGGAGAAGGAAGAGTCGTTGGGACGGCGCACCTTTCCCGGCTGGAACGCGCGACAACCAAGGCCCCGAAGATGCTCTCTCCCGCGAGGCCTTCAACGCCATCGACGATTGCCCCGGACAGCCCTTCACGCATCTCGGGGACCGCGAGCGACCCCGAAGGAGCAGGTGGCGCGTAGCGCCGGGTGGAGAGGGCTCGCGGTGGCGACATCCGCCCTCGGGAACCCGAATGTGCGCCGCGCTCGCTTCCCGTGCCACGCGGCGGCGCCTCTCGCGCCCGTCCCGCGAATCCTCTATTGCTCCGCCCGACCATCCAGTTCCGTCGCCGAGGATCGCCGTGCCCGCTTTCAACTACGAATTTCCCTACCCCTCCACGCGCCTGCCGATCTTCGCCGGCAACGTCGTCGCCTCCTCCCAGCATCTGGCCGCCACGGCCGGCCTGCGCATGCTGGCCAAAGGCGGCAACGCGGTCGATGCCGCCATCGCCACGGCCATCGCGATCACGGTGGTCGAGCCGACCATGAACGGCATCGGCGCCGACGCCTTCTGTATCCTGTGGGACGGCCAGAAGCTGGTCGGGCTGAACGCCTCGGGCCTGTCGCCCGCGCTGATGACGCCCGACCGCTACGCCGGTCGCGACAAGATGCCCGACACCGGCTGGGACAGCGTGACCGTGCCGGGTGCTGTGTCGCTGTGGATCGAGCTGCACAAGCGCTACGGCAAGCTGCCCTTCGCGGACCTGTTCGAGCCCGGCATCAAGCTGGCGCACGATGGTTTCCGGGTTTCCACCATGGTGGCGCGCCAGTGGCACCGCGCGATTCCCCGCCTGCAGGACCAGCCGAGCTGGCGTGCCGCGTTCATCCCGAACGGCCGCGCGCCGCAACCCGGCGAACTGTGGAAGTTCCCCGACCAGGCCACGACCCTGCGCAAGATCGCCGAGAGCGGCGGCGATGCGTTCTATCGCGGCGAGCTGGCCGACAAGATGGAGAAATACGCCATCGAGACCGGCGGCGCCTTGCGGCGGGCCGATCTCGACGCGCACCGGCCCGACTGGGTCGACCCGATCGGGCTCGACTATCGCGGCACGACGCTGCACGAGATCCCGCCCAACGGCCAGGGGATCGCCGCCTGCATGGCGCTCGGCATCCTGGAGAATTTCGACGTCGCGCGCCTCGCACCGGACGGACCCGAGCTCGCGCATCTGCGCATCGAGGCGATGAAGCTCGCCTTCGCCGACATCCATCGCTACGTCGCCGATCCGCGCTTCATGGAAGTGACGTCGGCCCAGATGCTCGACAAGGGCTATCTCAAGTCGCGCGCGAAGCTGATCGATCCAGGCAAGGCGCAGGATTTCGGCCCCGGCGTTCCGAAAGTCGGCGGCACGATCTATCTCGGCACCGCCGACGCAAGCGGCATGATGGTGTCGCTGATCCAGTCCAACTACACCGGCTTCGGTTCGGGCATCGTGGTGCCGGGAACCGGCATCGCCTTGCAGAACCGCGGCACCGGCTTCTCGCTCAAGCCCGGCCACCCGAATTTCGTGGCGCCGCGCAAGCGGCCTTTCCATACGATCATCCCGGCGTTCATCACGAAGGACGGCCAGCCGGTCGCGACGTTCGGCCTGATGGGCGGTGGCATGCAGCCCCAGGGCCACATGCAGGTGTTCTCGCGCATCGTCGACCATGGCCAGAACCCGCAGGCCGCCATCGACGCGCCGCGCTGGCGCATCCACGAAACCGACGGCACCGTCTGGACCGAACCGCACATGCCGCAGGGCACGCTGTCGGGGCTGGAGGCAAAGGGCCACAAGCTGACGAAAACACCGGATTCGCCGAGCTTCGATTTCGGCTCCAGCCAGATCATCTGGCGCTTCCCGGAGGGCGGCCCCTATCTCGGCGCTTCCGAAAGCCGCCGCGACGGCGCCGCCGTCGGGTTCTGACGGAGGTTCCGGCGTGTCCTCGACCCAAACGATCGTCTCCTTCGCCGGCGATCGCGTCCTGATCGACGGCACGCCGACCTACGCGGGCCGTTCGTGGCGCGGCCACCGGATCGAGGGCCTGCTGTTCAACAGCCGGATGGCCAACGCCATCGTCGACGACGAGAATCCGGCGACGCGTGGCGCGTGGTCGTACGCCGACGCGGATTGGGACGCCGAACGCAACACGCGCGAGTTCGTCGCGGCGTTGCCGTCGTACCGGGCGCACGGGTTGCTGGCGGTGTGCCTGAACATGCAGGGCGGCAGTCCGCAGGGATACTCGTGGAACCAGCCGTGGAAGATCGGCGCCTACACGCCCGAGGGCGCCATCAAGCCGGCATATGCCGCCCGCCTCGGCACGGTGATCGGCGCCTGCGACCGGCTCGGCATGGTCGTCGTCCTGGCGCTGTTCTACGGCAAGCAAAGCCACGCGCTGCGTGACGAAGCGGCCGTCAAAGCCGCGGTGACCAACACCGTCGACTGGCTGGCCGAACGCGGTGCCCGCAACGTGCTGCTGGAGATCGGCAACGAGGTGAACCTGCCGCTGTTCGCCCACGACATCGTCCAGGTACCGCGCTGCCACGAGCTGATCGACCTCGCGAAAGCCCGTTCGACCGGACGCTTCGACACGCCGGCGGGCCGGCTGATGGTCAGCACGAGTCTGGTCGACCTGAACGCGCCGCCCGCCAATATCCTGGCGGCGGCCGATTTCCTGCTCCCGCACGGCAACCATATCAACGGCCCGCGCGGACGCGGCGATCCCAGTCCGCACGGCGTGCGCCTGCACGTCGAACGCCACCGCGCCGCGGCCGGCTATCGTGGCCAGCCGATCCTCTACAACGAGGACGACCACTACGATTTCGACCAGCCCGACAATCATTTCGTGGCGGCGGTCGAAAGCGGCGCCGGCTGGGGCTTCTTCGACTATCGCCGCATCCGCGAGCGCTTCGAGGACGGCTTCCAGTCGCTTCCCGTCGACTGGACGATTTCCTCGGAGCGCAAGCGCGGCTTCTTCGGTCTGCTGAAAGACATCACCGGCGCGTAGCGCCTCGTCCTACGACGCCGCGGAGCAGTAGGCCTCGATCCGGTAGCCGTCGGGATCGACCACGAAGGCGGCATAGTAGTTGTCACCGTAGTCGGCCCGCAGCCCCGGCTTGCCGTTGTCCTTGCCGCCGGCCTTCAGCGCCGCGGCGTGGAACGCGTCGACCGCCTTGCGCGTGCCCGCCCTGAAACAGAAATGCAGTCCGGAATCCGGATCGGCCTTCACCGGCTTCTTCGTCGCGCCCAGCCACAGCTGGACGCCGTCCTTGCCGTAACCCAGCGAGGAGTCGCCGTCGCTCAGCCGCTTGTGGCCGAGCGGCGCCAGGGCCGCGTCGTAGAACCGGCCGGACGCGGGAACGTCGCTCACGCCAATCGATACATGGTCAAACATCGGAGCCTCCGGGACGGGATGGTTTCGGGTCAAAACGACAACTAACCACCATGGCGGTTAGTATCTGGATCGCATGTCAAACGCCCCCGCCGCCGCCTCGCCCCGCCTGGTGCCCGCTCACCGCCCCGACCTCTGTCTGGAGTTCGCCGACACGCTCTATTGGCGCGGCAGCGAACCCCCGACCGAATCGCTGCACGGCATCGACGACGTGCTGGCGTGGTGCCGCTCGACCGATACGCTCGACGAGCCCTCGGAAAGCCGTCTGCGGACCTGGTGGGGCGCGCGCCCGAACGTGGCCGGGCATGCGTTCGCGGACGTGCTGGCGATGCGCGAGACGATCCACTCGGTGTTCGCCGCCGTCGCGGTGGGTGGTCCGGCGCCTGCCGACGCGCTCGCCCGTCTCGGCCGGGCGCTGGCGGCCGCTCCGGCCCGCGTCGATCTCGCGATGTCCGGCGGCGTCTACGCGTGGCGACTGCCCGACGCCGAGCCCTCGCCCGCGTCGCTGTTGACGCCGGTGCTGTGGTCGGCCGGCGATCTGCTGGTTGGCCCGCGGCTGGATCGCGTGCGCCGCTGCGCCAACGCGAAATGCCAGTGGCTGTTTCTCGACGACAGCAAGGGCGGCACCCGCCGCTGGTGCGCCATGAGCAGCTGCGGCAACCGCGCCAAGGCCCATCGCCACGCGGCGCGGAAGAAGGCCGAGGGCTGACGGACGCGCTACGTCGCGATGCCCTTCGCCCAAGGCGGAATCCGGCGCGCCTTCGAAACCCGCTTGCCATGCTCGTACCGCGCGACTGGCCGATACGGATCGTCGACGTCGCTGTTGTCGAGCAACACTGCGATGTCGACCTGCCCGAGTGCACGCTGGAGGTTGCGGAGCGTGCGCGGAAACCGCGCTCGCAGGCGGTCGTCGGGGACGTCGTGACCACCCTGATCGACCCGCTGCGCCACGCGCGCCAGCGACAGGTCGGGGCTGTCTATTCCCACGAAGACGAGAAGCACCTCGTACCCGTCGTCCCTCGCGTCCCGAAGAAAGCCCAGCTTGGCGCCGGCCGGATCGGAGAACACGGTTTCCATGCAAAACGATTCACCGCGCGACAGCAACGATCGGCGCTCGGCCTCCGCGATCTCGCCGGCGCGACGCGCCCGTTCCACGGGGTCAGCAACGTCGATCTCGCGCGCGATCAGGTCGGCGTTGACGAACGGCAGACCGAACGCTCGCAGATAGATGTCGTGGAAAGTCGATTTGCCGGCGCCATTCGAGCCAGCGAGAACAACGAGGAAGCGGTCGCCACGCGGAAGGCCGCTCGTCAGACGTCGAAGGATATCTTCGATCACGTCGACCGGATCGGCTTCCGTGTCGCCGCCGGCACGAATGTCCGGCCCTCGAAATGTCCAGGCGTTTTGGTCCCGTCGGGATCGGTTCGTACGATCATGCCGGGATACTTCCGATCGCTGCCGTAGCGTGGCCCGCCCAGCGCCCGCAGATGATCGTGGACTTCCGTCCGGTCGGTCGTTTCCTCCAATCGCCGCAACGTCTTCTCGATCGCCGCGCGCCGGAGCGCCGCCGGCGTAGTAGCCGCGCCGCCACCCAGCCGTTTGAGCGACAGGATGTCGGCGTGCCCAACCAGCTTCTCGACGGCGCGCCCGATCGTCGCCCAGTGCTCGATCTGCGCCGTCAGCGACCGATCGGCGGCGGCGGCCTCGCCGCGCGCGGTATCGACCAGGGCTGTGGAAAGTTTGACCGGCATGCTCATCGGGAACATTCCCTGAGTAGTAAAATACTACCGGACTTTACCCGTCTTCCGCCGTGTCCGCAACCGCCCACGAAAAAGGCCGGCGTTTCCACCGGCCTCGTCGTCTCCGTAAAGATCCGGACGATCAGCGCAGGATGCTCTGCAGCTTCATCGCGACGCCCATGTCGCCCTCGATCTTGAGCTTGCCGGTCATGAAGGCGGTCATGCCG
The DNA here is from genome assembly GCA_945878895.1 of Caenispirillum bisanense. GTDB lineage: Bacteria > Pseudomonadota > Alphaproteobacteria > Reyranellales > Reyranellaceae > CAMDVZ01. The sequence goes on from CAMDVZ010000058.1 coordinate 7,800, forward strand.
TCGAGCTTGCCGCCGACGAGGTCGGTCAGGTCCGACAGCGACATCTTGATGGTGCAATCGGCGGCGCCGTCGTTGTTGGTGATGGCCAGCGGCGCCTGCTTGCCGTCGATGTGGATGCAGCCGTCGGGCGTGGCGAACTTGACGACGTTGCCGAACGCCGGCTTGGTGGCGGCGCCGGCTTGCATCTTGGCGGTCAGTTCCTGAAGCGACATTGCGAACTCCCTGTTTGGTCCCGCTTGGTGGACGCGATGCGGCACCTTGATTGACCTTTACGTACACGTCAATTACCAACGAAACGACCGGATGAACGCCGGTTTACGGCGCCTGCGGGGCACCGTAGCGTCGCGCGACCGACCATCGATTGTGTCTCCTTCGGGAGCAGCGAGGAAGCCCATGCCGTATCAATCCGTCCTGCGCGCCGGCCTGTTCGCGGGCCGGACCATGGTCGTCACCGGCGGCGGCAGCGGCATCGGACGCTGCACCGCGCACGAGTTGGCGACGCTCGGTGCCCACGTCGTGATCACCGGCCGCAAGATCGAGAAGCTGGAAGCCGTGACGGCCGAGATCGCCGCGACCGGCGGCGCCTGCTCGTTCCACGCCTTCGACATCCGCGAGGAAGCCGCCGTCGTCGAGGCGATCGGCAAGATCGTCGCCGAACGCGGCAGGATCGACGGACTGTTCAACAATGCCGGCGGCCAGTTTCCGGCACCCGCCGAACTGATCAGCCAGAAGGGCTTCGACGCGGTCGTGCGCAACAACATGACCGGCGGCTTTCTGGTCGCGCGCGAGACCTACAAGCAGTCGATGCGTCAGCAAGGCGGCGCCATCGTCTTCATGTCGGCCGACGAGCGCAACGGCATGCCAACCATGGTGCATTCGGGCGCGGCGCGGGCGGGCACCGACAACATGGTGATGACGATGGCGTTCGAGTGGGGCCATGCCGGCGTGCGGGTGAACGGCGTGGCGCCGGGCTGGATCGCGTCCTCGGGCATGGACACCTACACCGGCGAGTTCAAGGCCATGATCCCGACCCTGAAGAACCACGTGCCGGTGCGGCGGCTGGGCACCGAGAGCGAGATATCGGCAGCCGTCTGTTTCCTGCTGAGCGACGCCGCGGCCTTCGTCACCGGCCACACTTTGCGGATCGACGGCGGCGTGCCGCTGGGCACCCGCAACATCCCGCTGCCGGACGGGCCGGGCACCGCCGCCTTCAACGGCTTCCATCTCGCCGTGACGCCCAAAGTGCTGGGCGGCTGAGGATCATCGCATGCCCGTCATCGACTCCCTGATCGATCCCCGCTCCGACGAGTTCAGGCGCAACCGCGAGGGCATGCTGGCGGCCATCGAGTCGTTCCGCGCCGCCGAGACCGCCGTCCAGGCAATCGCTGAGAAGTCCCGCGACCGCTTTCGCATGCGCAAGCAACTGATGCCGCGCGAGCGGGTGGCGTTGCTGTTCGATCGCGGCGCGCCCTCCCTCGAACTGATGGCGCTCGCCGGCTACCGCATGCACGACGACAAGGACGGCAGCGCCGCGGGCGGCGGCGGCATCGTGTCGATCGGCTATGTCGAGGGCGTGCGCTGCGTCGTCTCGGCGTCGAACTCCGCCGTCAAGGGCGGCACCATCGCGCCCTCGGGCCAGCGCAAGGGCCAGCGCATGCAGCAGGTGGTGATGGAGAACAAGCTGCCGCTGATCAATCTGGTCGAGTCCGGTGGCGCCAATCTTCTCTACCAGGCGGAAATTTTCATTCCCGGCGGCCGCGGCTTCGCCAACCAGGCCCGCATGTCGGCGATGGGCATTCCGCAGGTCACCGTCGTGCACGGCTCCTCGACCGCCGGCGGCGCCTATCTGCCGGGGCTGAGCGACTACGTGATCATGGTGCGCAACCAGTCCAAGGTGTTCCTCGCCGGTCCGCCGCTGCTGAAGGCCGCCACCGGCGAGATCGCCACCGACGAGGAACTCGGTGGTGCGGAGATGCACGGCAGCGTCTCGGGTGTCGCCGAGTGGGTGGCCGAGAACGACTCCGACGGCATCCGCCTCGCCCGCGAGGTGGTGCGCAAGTGGCGCTGGAACGATCATATCGCGCCACTGCCGCGCCACGATTTCCGCGAACCGCTCTACGACATCGACGAGCTGTGCGGCGTGGTGCCGCCCGACTACCGCCAGCCTTACGACGTGCGCGAGGTGATCGCGCGGATCGTCGATGGCTCCGATTTCCTCGAATTCAAGGCGCTGTTCGACCAGCAGACGATCTGCGGCTGGACCGAGATCGAGGGATTGCCCGTCGCGCTGATCGGCAACAACGGCCCGATCACCGTCAAGGGCTCGGTCAAGGCAGCCCAGTTCATCCAGCTGTGCTGCCAGTCCGGCACCCCCATCGTCTATCTGCAGAACACGACCGGCTTCATGGTCGGCACCGAGTCGGAGAAGGGCGGCATCGTCAAGCACGGCTCCAAGATGATCCAGGCCGTCGCCAACGCCAGCGTGCCGCAGATCACCATCGTGATCGGCGGCAGCTTCGGGGCCGGCAACTACGGCATGTGCGGCCGCGCCTACGACCCGCGCTTCATCTTCGCCTGGCCCAACAACCGCACCGCGGTGATGGGCGGCGAGCAGGCCGCCACCGTGATGAAGATCGTCACCGAGCAGAAGTTCGAGCGCGAGGGCAAGGAGCCGCCGCGCGCGCAGATCGACGCCATGTTCAAGGGCATCGTCGAGCAGTTCGACCGCGAGTCGACGGCCCTCTACGGCACCGCCCATCTGTGGGACGACGGCATCATCGACCCGCGCGACACCCGCCGGGTGCTGGCCTTCACGCTGGCCACCGCGCGCGATTCCATGCGCGTGAAGCTGCGCCCCAGCACCTTCGGCGTGGCGCGGATGTAGGTCCGCCCGCAGCCATCGCATTGCGCCAACCGACAGGCCCCGACATGAAACTGACCGCCGAACACCAAGCGATCCGCCAGACCTGGCGCACCATCATCGAGCGCGACATCAATCCCCACGTTGACGAATGGGAGCGCGAGGGCTCGTTTCCTGCCCACGCGCTGTTCAAGAAACTCGGCGACGCCGGCCTGCTCGGCGTCGACAAGCCGGTCGAGTTCGGTGGTGCGGGTCTCGATTTCTCCTACGCCCTGATGTGCTCGGAGTCGCTGGGCCTGGTGAACGGCGGCTCGATCCCGATGGCGGTCGGCGTGCAGATCTCGATGGCGACGCCGGCCCTGGCGCGCTTCGGGTCTGACGAACTGCGCCGCGAGTTCCTGGTGCCCTCCATCAGCGGCGACTACGTGGCGTGCCTGGGCGTTTCCGAAGTCGGCGCCGGCTCCGACGTCGCCTCGATCAAGACCGCGGCGAAGCGGGTCGGCGACGACTGGGTGATCGACGGCGGCAAGATGTGGACCACCAACGGCACCCAGGCCGACTGGATCTGCCTGCTCGCCAACACCGGCGAGGGACCCTCGCACCGCAACAAGTCGCTGATCTGCGTGCCGATGAAGACCCGGGGCGTGCAGGTCTCGAAGAAACTCGACAAGCTCGGCATGCGCGCCTCCGACACCGCGCAGATCTTCTTCGACTCCGTCAAGGTGCCGGTGCGCAACACCATCGGCGAGCCCGGCATGGGCTTCGTCTACCAGATGAAACAGTTCCAGGAAGAACGCCTGTGGGCGGGCGCCGGCACCATCCAGGGCTGCGAACGCACCATCCGGGCGACGATCGACTACACGCGCGAGCGCACGGTGTTCGGCCGGCCGCTGCTCGACAACCAGGTCATCCATTTCCGCCTGTCCGAACTGATGGCCGAGGTCGAGGCGCTGCGCTCGCTGGTCTATCGCGCCTGCGAGGCCTATCTCGACGGCGAGGACGTCACACCTCTGGCCTCGATGGCCAAGCTCAAGGCCGGCCGGCTGCGCCGCGAGGTGGCCGATGCCTGCCTGCAATACTGGGGCGGTGCCGGCTATCTCTGGGACAATCCGGTCGCCCGCTCCTTCCGCGACGGCCGCCTCGGCTCCATCGGCGGCGGCGCCGACGAGGTCATGCTGCAGATCATCGCCAAGACCATGGGCACCCTGCCCCGCGCGCCGGCGCGCTGAGGAGTACCGACCGATGCGCTTCACGCCAGAACACGACCAGATCCGCCGCACCCTGCGTACCATCGTCGATCGCGACATCAATCCGCACGTCGACCAATGGGAAAAGGACGGCATTTTCCCCGCCCACGAGGTGTTCAAGAAGCTCGGCGACGCCGGCCTGCTCGGCATCCACAAGCCGGTGGAATTCGGCGGCATGGGGCTCGATTATTCCTACGCCATGGTCATGGCCGAGGAACTCGGCCACATAAACTGCGGCTCGGTGCCGATGGCGATCGGCGTGCAGACCGACATGGCGACGCCGGCGCTGGCGCGACACGGTTCCGACGCGTTGCGGCGCGAGTTCCTGGCACCGGCCATCGCCGGCGACCAGGTCGCCTGCATCGGCGTCTCGGAGGTCGGCGCCGGTTCCGACGTCGCCTCGATCAAGACCACCGCGCGCAAGGTCGGCGGCGACTGGGTGATCGACGGCGGCAAGATGTGGACCACCAACGGGTCGCAAGCCGACTGGATCTGCCTGCTCGCCAACACCGGCGAGGGCGCCAGCCATCGCAACAAGTCGCTGATCTGCGTGCCGATGAAGACGAAGGGCGTGCAGATCGCGCGCACGCTGGACAAGCTCGGCATGCGCTCGTCCGACACCGCCCAGATTTTCTTCGACGAGGTGAAGGTGCCGCTGCGCAACACGATCGGCAAGGAAGGCGAGGGCTTCGTCTACCAGATGCAGCAGTTTCAGGAAGAGCGGCTGTGGGGCGCCATCAGCTCCGTCGTGGGCATGGACCGGCTGATCGAGCAGACCATCGCCTACACGCGCGAGCGCAAGGTGTTCGGCAAGCCGTTGCTCGACAACCAGGTGATCCACTTCAGGCTCGCCGAGCTGAAGACCGAGGTCGAGCTGGTGCGCTCGCTCTGCTATCGCGCCTGCGAGGAGTACATCGACGGCGGCGACGTCACGATGCTGGCCTCGATGGCCAAGCTGAAGGCCGGCCGGACCCTGCGCGTGGTCACCGACAGTTGCCTGCAATACTGGGGTGGCGCGGGCTATCTGTGGGAGAGCCCGACCGCGCGCGCCTTCCGCGACTCGCGTCTGGCCTCGATCGGCGGTGGCGCCGACGAGGTCATGCTGCAGATCATTTCCAAGCTGCTGGGCATCTTGCCCCGGCGCGACAACCGCTGATCCAACCGGGGACATCCGCCATGACCGAGTTCGCCACTTCCTACGAAACGCTGATCCTGCGCCGCGAGCGCTCGCGCCTGCACGTCACGCTCAACCGCCCCGCCGTCAAGAACGCGCTCAACCCGACGCTGACCCGCGAACTGCGCGAGGTCGTCGACATCCTGGCGACCCGGTCCGACATCAAGGCCGTGGTGCTGCGCGGCGCCGGCGGCACGTTTTGCGCCGGTGCCGATCTGCGCAACATGGAGGGCAGCTTCCAGGACAAGCCGAAGCCCGGCGAGCGCGATCCGGTCGCCCTCAACAACCGAGAGTTCGGCTCGTTCTTCATCGCGCTGGGCGCCCTGCCCCAGGTCGTCGTGGCGGCGGTCGAGGGCTATGCCATCGCCGGTGGCTTTGGTCTGGTCTGCGCGGCCGACATCGCCATCGTCACTGAGGATTGCGGTTTCGCCATGAGCGAGACCGCCATCGGCATCGTGCCGGCCCAGATCGCGCCCTTCGTGGCCGCCCGCATCGGCATCTCGCAGACCAAACATCTCGCCCTGACCGCCGCCCGCTTCAAGGGCGCGGAGGCCGTGCGGCTGGGCATCGGCCACTATCTGGTGAAGGACTCCGCGGCACTCGACGTCAAGCTGGAGGAAGTGCTGAAGCAGATCGATCGCTGCGCGCCGCTCGCCAACGCGCTGACCAAGCAGGTCATCATGCGGGTCGGCACCGAACCGCTGCCCAACGTCCTCGACTTCGCCGCCGACCGCTTCGCCGAGGCCCGTCGCAGCCCCGAAGCCGCCGAAGGCCTGCGCGCCTTCGCCGAAAAGCGGCCGCCGAAATGGGCGACGGAATGAGGCGAGCAGCAACACAACCTCATGCCTTCCCCTGCCATCAAGCTAGGGTGTCTACACATCTCGTCCCCGCCGAGAAGTCGCTGCGACACAGTTCTTTTCGGCGCCAACAGAGATGTGTAGATACCCTAGTGCCATCAAGGGGCGCAAGCGTCCCGGAGGCGAGGGAAGGTATGAATTCCGCGCGATTCGCAACGCCGTTCCCGTTCAGGTGAGCCCATGGCCTTCTCGAAAATCCTGATCGCCAACCGGGGCGAGATCGCTTGCCGGGTGGCGCGGACCGCGCACGCGATGGGCTACGCGACCGTGGCGGTGTTCTCGGACGCCGATCGCGATGCCCTGCATGCGGGCGTGTGCGACGAGGCGGTGCCGTTGCCGGGCTCGCTGGCGGCCGAGACCTATCTCGATATCCGCAAGCTGATCGCCGCCGCCAAGGCCACCGGGGCCGACGCCGTCCACCCCGGCTACGGCTTCCTGTCGGAGAACGCGGGCTTCGCGCGCGCCTGCGCCGAGGCGGGCCTCCTCTTCATCGGTCCGCCGGCCGACGCCATCGACGCGATGGGCAACAAGGCCGCCGCCAAGCGCCGCATGATCGCGGCCGGCGTCCCTTGCGTGCCCGGCTACCAGGGTGCCGACCAGAGCGACGCAAACCTGGCCGCCGAGGCGCGCAAGATCGGTCTGCCCGTCATGGTCAAGGCGGCCGCCGGCGGTGGTGGTCGCGGCATGCGGCTGGTGACGCTGGACGTCGATCTGCTCGACGGCATCCGCACCGCGCGCGACGAGGCGCTCAACGCGTTCGGCTCGGGCGAGCTGATCCTCGAAAAAGCCATCGCCGACGCCCGGCACGTCGAGATCCAGGTGTTCGCCGACAACCACGGCAACACGATCCATCTCGGCGAGCGCGACTGTTCGGTGCAGCGCCGACACCAGAAGGTGATCGAGGAAGCCCCCTCGCCCGCCGTCGACGCGAGCTTGCGCGCCCGCATGGGCGAGGCCGCCGTCTCGGCCGCGCGCGCCATCGGCTATCGCGGCGCCGGTACCGTCGAGTTCCTGCTCGGTGGCGATGGCGCCTTCTATTTCCTCGAAATGAACACGCGCCTCCAGGTCGAGCATCCCGTCACCGAGATGGTCGTCGGCCAGGACCTCGTGGCGTGGCAGCTGCGCGTGGCGGCCGGCGAGCCGTTGCCGCTGCGTCAGGAAGATGTCCGCTTCGATGGCCACGCCATCGAGGTTCGCCTCTACGCCGAAGACCCCTGGGCCGGCTTCCTGCCCCAGAGTGGTCACATCGACGCGTGGCGGCCCGCGACCGGGCCGGGCGTGCGGACCGACCACGGCATGCGCGACGGCCAGACGATCTCGCCGTTCTACGATCCGATGATCGCCAAGGTGATCGCCCACGGCGCTACTCGCGCCGAGGCGTGCCGCAAGCTGGCGCGCGCGCTGGTCGAGACCGTCGTGCTGGGGCCGGTCACCAACAAGGCGTTCCTGATCGCCATGCTGCGCCATCCCGCCTTCGTGGCGGGCGGGGCCACCACCGGCTTCATCGGCCAACATTTCCCACCCGAGACGATGACGCCGCCGCCCGCCGCCGACGCGCATTGGGCGGTGGCCGCCGCGCTGGTGTGTGACCGGGCGCAATCGCGCTCCGCCGCCGCGCTGGGCTGGCGCAATTCGAACCCGGTGCCCCTGCTGGTACGACTGGAGTGCCGCGGCGAACGACTCGACGTCTGGATGGAACGGACCGGCGGGGCGTGGACCGCGGTTCTCGACGGCCGACGCGTGGCGATATCGCTGGGCGCGCGGGAAGACGTTCACCTGTCCTTCGCGATCGATGGCGTGCGGCGCCGGGCGCAGGTGTTCGAGGCCGCCGAGGGCATGCGGATCGACATCGACGGCGCCTCGCTGACCCTGACCGACGTCACCCACGAGCCGGCGCGCACGCGCGAGGCCGGCGCCGACGGCATCCTGCGCGCGCCGATGGATGGCCGCATCGTCGACCTGCGCGTCGCCGTCGGCGACCGCGTCGAGAAAGGCCAGACCCTGGTCGTGCTGGAAGCGATGAAAATGCAGCACCAGATCAGGGCGGCCGTCTCCGGCGAAGTCGCCTCGATCTCCGTCGCGAACGGCGAGCAGGTGTCCGGCCGCGCCGTGCTGGCGACGCTGACGCCGGCGACCTGACCGCGCGCGGCCCGGTGGCGCGAGGAGATACGACCGCGCGCCGGATCGGCGAGCCTGCCGTTGCAAGCACGGCGTTTCCACGTCGGCGCGCGACGAAGGCGTCTACAC
>CAMDVZ010000059.1 GCA_945878895.1 Caenispirillum bisanense
TCACCGATCCCAGCTACGCCGGCCAGATCATCACCTTCACGTTCCCGCACATCGGCAACACCGGCACCAACGACGAGGACATCGAGACCACCACGCCGGCCGCCCGTGCCGTGGTGATCCGCGAGGACATCACCGAGCCCGCCAACTGGCGTGCCAACAAGCACCTCGACGCCTGGCTGAAGGGCCACAACCTTCCCGGTCTGTGCGGCATCGACACCCGCCAGATCACCCGGCGCGTGCGCGACGGCGGCGCCCCCACCGGCATCGTCGTGCACGCTCCCGACGGTCGTTTCGACATTCCCGCCCTGCTCGCCAAAGCCGGTCAATGGCCGGGCCTCGAAGGCATGGATCTGGCCCGCGAGGTCACGACGCGCCAGACCTACGGCTGGGACGAATCGACCTGGGTTCTCGGCAAGGGCTACGGCAAACAGACGTCGCCGAAACATCACGTCGTGGCGGTCGACTACGGCGCCAAGCGCAACATCCTGCGCTGCCTCGCCAACGCCGGCTGCAAGGTGACCGTCGTGCCGGCCTCGAGCAGCGCCGAGGATATCCTGCGCCACAAGCCCGACGGCGTGTTCCTGTCGAACGGCCCCGGCGATCCGGCCGCCACCGGCGTCTATGCCGTGCCGGTCATCCGAAAAATTCTCGAGAGCGGCAAGCCGATGTTCGGCATCTGCCTCGGCCACCAGATGCTCGGCCTGGCGCTCGGCGCCAAAACCAAGAAGCTGCCGCTCGGCCATCGCGGCGCCAACCAGCCGGTGAAGGACCTCGAGACCGGCAAGGTCGAGATCACCAGCCAGAACCACGGCTTCTGCGTGCTGGCCGACACGCTGCCCGCCAATGTCGAGGTGACCCACGTGTCGCTGTTCGACGGCTCCAACGAAGGCCTGCGCCTGAAGGACAAGCCGGCCTTCTCGGTCCAGTACCACCCCGAGGCCTCGCCCGGTCCGGAAGACAGCCACTACCTGTTCGACCGCTTCGTCGCGATGATCGACAAGTCGAAGGCGGACTAGGCGGTGCGTTCCGCCCGCTCGGCCTCGATGCATCGACTCGCGACCTCGCTCGCTGGGCCGCGATCATTTGGTCCGGATTATCCGATTGTATTCAGCGTGGGAACCGATCCAGAACCAGTGAGCTGCGTTGCCCCGGCGGTAGGCGAGGGCTCGCCATGCGATGCCAACGCGTACAGACCAAAGATCGGCGGAGCCGTGGATTTTCTTGAATTCGAGACTCGAACGGAATGGGTCGTCGCGCCACCGGTCGAACGCGGACCTTGCCTGCCGATGAACGTGGTCGGGAAGTCTGTCGTAGGCTTCCCAGAAGCCCTTCATCGGGCGCGAAATCATCGCCGTCGGTCGAAGTCCATCGGCGTGTCGAGACCTGAGGCAACCTCTTTCTCGATTTCCTCGGCCCAGCGGCCGAGAGCGTCTTGGGTGGCGGCGAACGCGTCGTCCCATCGGCGACCGGACGCCAACTCGTCCAGCCACACCGCCGCCCATTCTTCCTGCTCGTCCGGAGGAAGCTTCGCCGCCTCCTGGATGAGCCTGTTCATCATCGCGCCCATGGCGGCCAGTATAGCCGCGACCGGCGTCTTCGTCGATACGCGCGGCGCGGTTTCGAGGCTTCGCCCGTCGCGGGCGAGGGGTGGCGACTAGCCATGCCCGACAGCACCGACATCAAGTCCGGCCGTGCGATCGGCCAAGCCTGCCTGTTCGACTGCTTCGTCGCGACGATCGGGACGTCGCGAAAATGATGGCCGCTGACGACAAGGCCGCGCCGTTCGCGACGTTGCGTTTCGAGCGCACGTTCGAGGACTGGCTGGCCTATCAGATGTACTTCGCCGCGACGTCGCCGACGATCCGGCGGCGTCAGTGGCTTCGCCGCGCCCTGGTGCTGGTGTTCGCGGCGGTTGGCATCGCCGCGGCCGCGCTCACTGCCCGGGTCGGACCCGCCGACGATGGCAACGCCTTCGCCGCGTACGCGCTGGCTGCGTTTCTCTGTGCGGCGGCGGTTTTCGCCTGGAACGCCGAGACCACGTCCGCCGCCAAGGTCTACAAGGCCATGCTCGCCCGCGGCGAGCTCGACGGTGTCCTGGGCCCGCGCGAACTGGTCGTCGACGCGGACGGATTTTCCTGTGCGTCGACGAACATTTTCAGCCGCTACTCGTGGCGCGCGCTGCGCGACGTGGTCGTCGCGAAGGACCATCTCTTCCTGCGCATCGGGCCGGCGCTCGCCGAGATACTGCCGAAGCGTGCCTTTTCCCCGCCGGCCGACGAACGCCGGCTGATCGATTTCATAGTCACCGCGAGCGGACGCCCCATCGTGGCCGCCGACGGGACGTTGGGTTCATAGCGCCATGCCAAAACGCACCGACATCAAGTCCATCCTCGTGATTGGCGCCGGCCCGATCGTGATCGGTCAGGCCTGCGAGTTCGATTACTCCGGCGTCCAGGCCTGCAAGGCGCTGAAGGCCGAGGGCTACCGGGTGATTCTGGTCAACTCGAACCCGGCCACCATCATGACCGATCCGGGGCTGGCGGACGCGACCTACATCGAGCCTATCACGCCCGATTTCGTCGCCCGCATCATCGAGAAGGAACGCCCCGACGCGGTGCTGCCGACGATGGGCGGGCAGACCGCGCTCAACACCGCCATGGCGCTGCACCGCGACGGGCGGCTGGCGAAATTCGGCGTCGAGCTGATCGGCGCCAATGCCGAAGCCATCGACAAGGCCGAGGATCGCCTGAAGTTCCGCGACGCCATGACGAAAATCGGGCTGGAGAGCCCGAAAAGTCACGCCGTCCACAATCGCGAGGAAGCCGCCAAGGCGCTGGAATTCGTCGGATTGCCCGCGATCATCCGCCCCTCCTTCACCTTGGGCGGCACGGGCGGCGGCATCGCCTACAATCGCGACGAGTTCTTCGACATCGTCCAGGGCGGCCTCGAAGCCTCGCCGACGACCGAGGTGCTGGTCGAGGAATCCGTGCTCGGCTGGAAAGAGTACGAGATGGAGGTCGTGCGCGACCGCAACGACAACTGCATCATCATCTGCTCGATCGAGAACGTCGATCCGATGGGCATCCACACCGGTGATTCCGTCACCGTCGCGCCGGCGTTGACGCTGACCGACAAGGAATACCAGATCATGCGCAACGCCTCGATCGCGACGCTGCGCGAGATCGGGGTCGACACCGGTGGATCGAACGTGCAGTTCGCGATCGACCCGAAGACCGGCCGCATGGTCGTGATCGAGATGAATCCGCGGGTGTCGCGCTCCTCGGCGCTGGCCTCGAAAGCGACCGGCTTCCCGATCGCCAAGGTCGCCGCACGTCTGGCGGTTGGCTACACGCTCGACGAGCTGATGAACGACATCACCGGCGTCACCCCGGCCTCGTTCGAGCCGACCATCGACTACGTCGTCACCAAGATGCCCCGCTTCGCGTTCGAGAAATTCCCCGGCGCGGAACCCTATCTCACGACCTCGATGAAGAGCGTCGGCGAGGCGATGTCGATCGGGCGCAATTTCCAGGAGTCGCTGCAGAAAGCACTGCGCTCGATGGAGACCGGCCTGACCGGCCTCAACGAGATCGAGATCCAGGGCGCGCCGGCCAAATCGGCGGTGCACGCGGCGCTGTCGCGGCCGACGCCGGACCGGATCCTGACCATCGCGCAAGCGTTCCGCTACGGCTTCACGGTCGAGGAGGTCGTGCAGGCGTGTCGTTACGAGCCGTGGTTCGTGCGCCAGATCGAGGCGCTGGTGAAGGTCGAAGCCGAGATACGCAAGGGCGGGCTGCCGACCGACCGCCAGGGCCTTTTGGGCCTCAAGAAGATGGGCTTTTCCGACGAACGGCTGGCGGAGCTCGCGGGTGGCAACCTCAAGGGCGGCGACGTCGCGTCGCGTCGGCGCGAGCTGGGCGTGCTGCCGGTCTACAAGCGCATCGATACCTGCGCCGCCGAGTTCGAGTCGAAAACGCCCTATCTCTATTCCTGCTACGAGGGCGACGGCGTCCAGCCGGCCGAATGCGAGTCCGCCCCCAGCGACGCTCGCAAGATCATCATCCTGGGCGGCGGCCCCAACCGGATCGGCCAGGGCATCGAGTTCGACTATTGCTGCGTCCACGCCGCCTACGCGTTGCGGGACGCCGGCTACGAAACGATCATGGTCAACTGCAACCCCGAGACCGTGTCGACCGACTACGACACCAGCGACCGTCTCTATTTCGAGCCACTGACGGCCGAGGACGTGATCGAGCTGGTGCGCAAGGAGCAGTCCAACGGCGAGGTACTGGGGCTGATCGTCCAGTTCGGCGGCCAGACGCCGCTGAAGCTCGCCAGGGCGCTGGAAGCCGCCGGCATTCCGATCCTCGGCACGTCGCCCGACGCGATCGATCTCGCGGAGGACCGAGACCGGTTCAAGCGGCTGCTCGAAAAGCTCGGGTTGAAGCAGCCAGAGAACGGCATCGCCTATTCGATCGAACAGAGCCGCATGGTGGCAGCCGACGTCGGGCTGCCGCTCGTCGTGCGTCCATCCTACGTGCTGGGTGGCCGGGCGATGGCGATTCTCCACACCGAGGAGCAGCTCGACACCTATCTGTTCGGCGTGCTGCGCGAGATGGTGCCGCCCGACATCCGGATGCGCTATCCCAACGACAAGACCGGCCAGATCAACACGGTGCTGGGCAAGAACCCGCTGTTGTTCGACCGCTATCTGCGCGACGCGATCGAGGTCGACGTCGACGCGCTCGCCGACAAGGACGGCGGCGTGTTCGTGGCCGGCATCATGGAGCACATCGAGGAAGCGGGCGTCCATTCCGGCGACTCCGCCTGTTCGCTGCCGCCTTACTCGCTGGCCGACGGCGTCGTGAAGGACATCGAACGCCAGACCGTCGCGCTCGCCAAGGCTCTGGGCGTGGTCGGCCTGATGAACGTGCAATACGCGGTCAAGGGCGACGTCGTTTACATTCTCGAGGTCAACCCGCGGGCCAGCCGCACCGTGCCCTTCGTGGCCAAGGCGACCGGCCTGCCGATCGCCAAGTATGCTTCCCGCCTGATGGCCGGCGAGCGACTGGGCGATCTCGATCTGCGCCCCGCGACCGTGGGCAGCTACGTCGCCGTCAAGGAGGCGGTGTTTCCCTTCGCACGCTTCCCCGGAGTCGACGTAACGCTCGGGCCCGAGATGCGCTCGACCGGCGAGGTGATGGGCATCGACAGCGATTTCGGCCGCGCCTTCGCCAAGTCGCAACTCGGCGGCGGCACCAAGGTGCCGACCGGCGGCACCGTGTTCATCTCGGTGCGCGACAGCGACAAGGCCGGCATCCTCGAAGCCGCGCGCGACGTGGTCGGGCTTGGCTTCCGCATCATCGCCACCGGCGGCACCGCCGATTTCCTGGTTGGCGCCGGCGTCGCGGCCGACCGCGTCAACAAGGTGTCGGATGGCCGTCCGCACATCGTGGACGTGATGAAGGACGGCGGCGTGCATCTCGTCTTCAACACGCTGGACGGCGCGCAATCGACCACCGACAGCTTCAGCCTGCGGCGGGCCGCCCTGATGAACAAGATTCCCTACTACACGACCATCGCCGGCGCCCGGGCGGCGGTCCAGGGAATCGCGGCGGTCAAGGCGGGGCCGCTCGACGTGGCGCCGTTGCAGTCGTTCTTCAACCGGATCTTCTGAACCGGGAGCGTCGACCGGGAGCGTTCGGGGGGGCGCGACATCGCGTCTCCCCCTTGCGACCGGTTGGCCGGCACCCCAAATCGCGCTATGGTATCTCCCAGCCGGCCGCCAGAGCCGGCCGGTTCGTTTTTTGGACAGAGATCGAGATGGACAAGGTCCCGATGACGCCGAACGGGTTCGAGGCTCTCGGAGACGAGCTGAAGAACCTGAAATCGGTCGAGCGCCCCAACATCATCAAGGCGATCGCGGAGGCGCGCGCGCACGGCGACCTTTCGGAAAACGCCGAATACACCTCGGCGCGCGAACGCCAGGGCTTCATCGAGGGCCGGATCGCCGAGATCGAGGACATCATCGCGCGCGCCGAGGTGATCGATGTCGCCAAGCTGACGGGCAAGACCGTCAAGTTCGGCGCCACCGTGAAGCTCGCCGACGAGGATACCAACCACGAGGTCAAGTATCAGATCGTCGGTCCTTACGAGGCCGACTTGACCAAGGGCCGGATTTCCGTCACCGCGCCGCTTGGCCGCGCGCTGATCGGCAAGGGCGTGGGCGACAGCATCGAGGTGCAGACGCCCGGCGGCACCAAATCCTACGAACTGGTTTCCATCCGCTTCAAGTAGCCCGTCCGCAAGGAGGTTCGAACGTCGTGCGGGTCTGCCCGCGCGGCGCGGACGCGTGCGCAGAAGACCGTTGATTCCCGACGCGCGGCTGATAGGGTGCCGGCGCCGCGTTCAACGAAAATACCGGGAGGAAACCATGCGCGCACCCAAGGGGCGGACTCTGCCCATCGCGTTGGCGATGCTGGCGGCGACTCTGTCGCCGGCGGCGGCGCAGTTGTCGGCCGACGCCGAGAAGGCGCTGCACGAGGCGGCGAAGAAAGAAGGCCAGCTGACCTGGTACACCGCGCACTACAGCGCCGAGACCGCAGAGAAGATGGGCAAGGCCTTCATGGCGCGCTATCCCGGCGTCAAGGTCAACGTCGTGCGCACCACCGCCCAGGTGGCGTATCAGAGGCTCAGCCAGGAACTCAGGGCCGGCTCGCTGCAAGTGGACGTGTTCGGATCGACCGACATCGGTCACTACCTGGAACTCAAGACCAAGGGGTTGCTGGAGAAATTCACCCCCGCCAACGCCGCCACGACCCTGGAGTCGGTGCGCGGAATCGACGCCGACGGCATGTATCACGTCAGTTCGCTGGGGATGGTGGGTATCACCTACAACACCGCCAAGGTGAAGGCCGCCGACGCGCCGAAGAACTGGCCCGACCTGCTCGATCCGAAATGGAAGAGCCAGGTGTCGGTCGGCCATCCCGGCTTCAGCGGCTATGTCGGCATCTGGGTCCTGACGATGACCAAGATGTACGGCTGGTCGTTTTTCGAGAAGCTGGAGAAGGGCAAGCCGCAGATCGGTCGCTCCATTCTCGACACCCAGACGATGCTGAAGGCCGGCGAGCGGCTGGTCGCGGCGGGGCCGATCACGTCGGCGATCGAGGCGGCGGCCAAGGGCGATCCGCTGGGCTGGGTATATCCCACCGACGGCACGGTCGTGATCATCGCGCCACAGGCCATCGTGAAGGGCGCGAAGAATCCGGCCGCCGCGAAGCTGTTCATGGAATGGGCGCTGAGCGAGGACGCCAGCCGCACGATGGTCGAGGACTACCAGATGTCGCTGCACGCCAACGTACCCGGCCGCGGCGGCACGCCGCTCAAGGACATCAAGCAGCTGATCCTCAAGCCCGACGAAATCCTCAAGGGCGTGAGCGACGTGAAGGAGCGGTGGCGCGATACTTTCGGCAATTGAGGCATCGAAGGCGCGGGAGGCAATCATGAAACGTCGCGATGTCGGGCGTGTCGTCGCGGGAGCGACGGCTGCGGGGCTGGTCGGGCGGACGGCGCAGGCGCGTCTGTCGGCCGACGCGGAAAAGGTCCTGTACGAAGCCGCCAGGGCCGACGGCGAGTTTACCTGGTACGTGGCGCACTACAGCACCGAGTACGCCAACCGCTATGCCCAGGCCTTCACGGCGAAGTATCCGGGCGTGAAGGTCAACGTCGTGCGCGCCACCTCCGGCGTTGTCTACCAGCGCGCGATGCAGGAACTGAAGGTTGGTACGCCGCAGGTCGACGTCCTCGGCTCGGCCGACATCGGCCACTACCTCGAGATGAAGAACAAGGGGCAGCTGGAAACGTTCCGACCGGCCAACGGCGCCACGCTGTTGCCGCGGCTTCGCGACGTCGATCCCGACGGCCAGTACCATGTCACGGGCTTCGGTCTCATGGGCATCATCTACCGCAAGGACAAGGTGAAGGCGGAGGACGCGCCGAAGAGCTGGCTGGATCTCGCCGATCCGCGCTGGAAAAACCAGGTGGCGCTGAGCCATCCCGCCTTCAGCGGTTCGGTCGCGACCTGGGTCGTCGCGATGACCGCCCTGCATGGCTGGTCCTATTTCGAGAAACTCGAGAAGGGCAAGCCGCAGATCGGCCGCTCGCTGCTCGACACCAACACGATGCTCAAGACCGGCGAACGGCTGGTCGGGATCGCCTACATGCCCCAGGCCGTGCAGGACATCGCCAAGGGAGAGCCGCTGGGTCTCGTCTACCCTTCGGACGGCTCGGTGCTGATCGTCGGCTGCTCGGCGATCGTGAAGGGCGCCCGCAAGCCCGCCGCGGCCCGGCTGTTCATGGAGTTCCTGCAAAGCGAGGCGTTCAGCCGGATGCTCGCGGACGACTTCCAGGAACCGACCAGGCCCGAGGTGACGTCGCGCAGCGGCGTGTCGCTGGCGACCACGAAGCTGATCGAACAGTCGGCGGCCGACGTGCTCAAGGGCGGACCCGCCGCCCGCGAACGCTGGCGCGACACGTTCGGCGCCTGACGACCGACGCCACGCGAAGGATCGACGATGACATCCACCGCCGCGGCGCCCGTGCGTGCCTGGTTGCGTTTCGACTGGACGATGCTGGTCTGGCTTGGGCTGGCGGCGGTGCTGGTCTTCATCGTCGTCAACCCGCTGATCCGCCTCGTGCTGGCCAGCTTCGAGGTGCGCGACGGCGTCGGCTACACGTTCGACAACTACCTGACCGCCTATGGCCGGCCGCGCTACGTGCAGGCGCTGGTCAACACGCTGGTCATGGGCGCGGGCGTGGCGGCGCTGTGCGTGGTGTTCGCGGTGCCGCTGGCATGGGCCTGTTCGCGCACCGACATGCCCGCGCGCGGGTTCGTCAGATTGTGCGTACTGGCGGCCTTCATCATGCCGCCCTATCTCGGCGCGGTCGGCTGGATCCTGCTGGCCGGCCCCAACGCGGGCTGGATCAACCGCGCCTGGGTGGCGATGACCGGCGCGACCGAGCCGCTGGTCAACGTGTTCAGCCTGACCGGGCTGATCGTGATCATGGCCTGCAACCTGTTCTTCTTCGTGTTCGTCTTCACGACTTCCGCGCTGGAACTGGTGTCCTCGGAGATGGAGGACGCGGCCAATATCCTCGGCGCCGGCGCGGTGCGCACGGCGTTCAGGATCACGCTGCCGCTGATCTATCCCGCGATTCTCGCGGGCGTGATCGTGGTTTTCCTCCAGTCGCTGGCGCTATTCGGCGTGCCGGCGCTGATCGCCATTCCGGCGCGATACCCCGTCGTCACCACCCAGCTCTGGCAATTCTTCGAATCGCCCGTGCGGGTCGAGGTGGCGGCCGCCTACGCCATCCCGCTGCTCGGCATCACCATCGGGCTGCTCGGCTTGCAACGCCTGCTGCTGGCCCGCAAGGGATACGTAACGGTGTCGGGCAAGGGCGGCGAGCGGCGCGTCGTGCGGCTGGGCGCGTGGCGCTGGCCGATGTTCGGCTTCGCGGCCACCATCTGCCTGATCACGGTCTTCATGCCGCTGGTCGTGCAGGTGCAGGCCGCCTTTTCGCGCGCGTGGGGACGCGGTTTCTCGCTGGACAACCTCACGCTCGAGAATTTCCGCTTCATCCTGTTCGAGCACCAGATGGCGCGCCAGTCGGTGTTCAACAGCGTCACCTACGCCGCCATAGCGGCGCTGATCGCGATCCTGCTGTCGCTCTGCATCGCCTATATCGTGAACCGCAAGCTGCTGCGTTTCTCCGGCGTGCTGGCGTTCCTGTGCATGGCGCCGTTCGTCATTCCCGGCATCGTGCTGGCGATCGGCTTCTACGCCGCCTACGCGCCGCCGCCGCTGGCGCTCTATGGCACCGCGCTGATCCTGATTCTCGCGTTTGCCACGCGGGCGCTACCGATCGCCTATGCCAGCAACGCCGCGGGCTTGCGCGCCATCCATCCGGAGATGGAGGAGGCGGTGCGCATTCTCGGTGGTGGCCGCTTCATGGCGATCCGTCGGGTCGTCGCGCCGCTGCTCAAGCGCTCGCTGGTCGGCGCCTGGGTGCTGGTGTTCGTGCCGACCTGCCAGGAGCTCTCGACCGCGATCTTCCTGACCGGTCCCAACACGCGCGTGATGTCGGTGCTGCTGCTCGACCTCAGCGAGGAGGGCAAGCTGGAACAGCTGTCGGCGCTGGGCAGCGTGCTGCTGGTGATCACCGTGATCATCGTCGCCATCGGCTTCCGGATCGTCGGTCGCGACTTCATGTTGCGACGGACCTGACGCGGGCGACCAACAGCCTTGCGCGCGCGGGCCTGCCGGCGAGCGGTCCGCGAGTGCTACGACAACCTCACTGCATCGACGGGAAGGCAACGACATGACCGGCAAGGGCGCGCTGTCGCGATTCAAGGTGATCGATCTGACGCGGGTGCGCGCGGGCCCGACGTGTGCGCGCCATCTCGCCGACTGGGGCGCCGACGTGATCAAGGTCGAGACGCCGGAATCGCTGGAGGAAGGCGAGGGCATGGGCGGCCCGCGGCTGGGACCGGATTTCTGGAACCTGCACCGCAACAAGCGCAGCATCACGCTCAACCTCAAGGAACCGGACGCCGTCGCGATCTTCAAGAAGCTGGTGGCGACCGCCGACGTGGTGGTCGAGAACTACCGGCCCGACGTGAAACATCGCCTCGGCGTCGACTACCAGACCTTGCGCAAGGTCAATCCGCGCCTCGTCTACGCCAGCATCTCCGGCTTCGGCCAGGATGGTCCCTACGCCCCGCTGCCGGGTTTCGACCAGGTCGCCCAGGGCATGGGCGGGCTGATGTCGATCACCGGCGTGCCGGGCGAGGGTCCGATGCGGGTCGGTATTCCAGTGGCGGACCTCTCGGCCGGCAACTACGCCGCCATGGGCATCATGGTGGCGTTGCTGGAGCGCGAAGTGTCGGGCGAGGGCCAGTGGGTGCAGACCTCGCTGTTGCAGGCGCAGATCGCGATGCTCGACTTCCAGGCCGCGCGCTGGACGGTGGCGGGCGAGGTGCCGGGACAGGCCGGCAACGACCATCCCACCAGCATTCCCACGGGAGTCTTCCCGACCAGCGACGGCGACATCAACATCGCCGCCGCCGGCGATGTTATCTGGCGCCGCTGCTGCGAGGCGCTCGACGCGAAGGCCCTGCTCGACAATCCCGACTACGCCAGCGGCGCCAACCGGTCGAAAAACCGCAAGGCGCTCAACGCCGAACTCGCCGTCCATACCCGCCGGTTCACCAGCGCCGCGTTGATCGAGCGACTCAACAAGGCCAGCGTGCCCTGCGGTCCCATCTACAAGATGGACGAGGTGTTCTCCGACGTGCAGGTCCGGCATGTCGGCATCGCGTCGCCGATGCAGCATCCCGTGCGCGGTGACGTGGCCGTGATCGGCCAGGCCATGACGCTCAGCCGCACGCCCTCGGTCGTCGACCGGCCCACCCCCGGCCGCGGCGAGCACACCGACGCCATCCTGCGCGAGCTCGGCTACACCGACGCGCAGGTCTCGGACTTCCGCAAGCGCGTCGTCGTCTGACGCAGATATCCGATCAGGAGAGAACACGATGGACACCGGTACGCCCAAGATGATCGCGCGCAAGGAAGGCGGGATCGGCTGGATGATCTTCAACCAGCCGGAGAAGCGCAATGCCGTGTCCTACGACATGTGGGTGGCGATCCCCAAGATCATGGCGGCCTTCGAGGCCGACCCCGAGGTGCGCGTGATCGTGCTGTCGGGTGCCGGCGGCAAGGCCTTCGTCTCGGGTGCCGACATTTCGGAGTTCGAGGAAAAGCGCGGCACGCCCGACGCGATCAAGGTCTACAACGACGCTGGCGACGTCGCCAACGCGGCTCTCCTGCACGCGACGAAGCCGACGATCTCGATGATCCAGGGCTTCTGCGTCGGCGGCGGCATGGGCATCGCGCTCACCACCGACCTGCGCATCTGCTCCGACGATTCGCGCTTCGCGGTGCCCGCCGCCAAGCTCGGGCTTGGCTACGCCTATCCCGGCATCAAGCGGCTGGTTGACGTGGTCGGCGTGTCGTTCGCCAAGGAAATCTTCTTCACCGGTCGCCTGTTCACGTCCGAGGACGCGCGGGTCATGGGGCTGGTGAACCGGGTCGTGCCGGTGGGCGAGCTGGAGAGCTTCACCCGCGACTATGCCGGCATCATCGCCGGCAACGCGCCGCTAACCGTCAAGGCGGCCAAGATGTCGGCCGACGCCGCGGTGAAGGACCCGAACAAACGCGATATCGCCGCTCTCGACGCCGCCGTCGATGTCTGCTTCGCGAGCGAGGACTACAAGGAAGGCCGCCGCGCCTTCATGGAAAAGCGCAAACCCCGATTCCAGGGCCGGTAGGGGCGGATCAGCGGCCCGGCGGCCACTCGGGATAGCCCGGCGCGCCGGGCTCGTCGTCGAGCCAGGGGGCGTCGTGCGACGTCCAGATATGGACGACGGCCTGCGTGCCGGGATCGTCGTCGAGCGTGGCGACCCGCAGGATCACGTGCGGGTCGGCCGGGCGTTCGGCGACGACGTGCGTGCCGCAACGGCGGCAGAACCGCCCGATCTCGGCGGGCCAGGATTGTCGTCGCGCAGATCGCTTTCGCCCGGTAGCCAGCGGAGCTCTCCCCGCATCACCCGCGCGGTCGCGGTGAAGGGCGCTGCATGCACCTTTCGGCACGTGAGGCAGTGGCAATGCCCGGTGGGAGAGGCCAAGTCCTTCGATCTCGTAGCGAGCCGCCTTGCACAGGCCGCTGGGACCCAGCGCCGTGGTTCTCGCTCCGCGCGAAGGCCGTCCTACTCGACCGGGATAGGTACGCCGGGCTGGTGCTTGGCGGTGCGGAACACCATCAGCGATTTCACGTGGCTGACGTTGGGCGCCGAAGTCAGGCGCGTCGTCAGGAATTTCTGGTAGTGGTCCCAGTCCTCGGCGACGATCTTGACCAGAAAGTCTGCTTCGCCGGCCAGCATGTGGCACTCGCGGACGGTGTCCCAGCTCTCCATCAGGTCCTCGAAAGCCTTGAGATCCGCCTCGGCCTGGCTGTTGAGACCGACCAGGGCGAACACCGCGACCGTGTAGCCGAGCGCTTCGGGGCTGATGCTGGCATGATAGCCGCGGATGACGTCGGCCTTCTCCAGCGCGCGCACGCGGCGCAGGCATGGGGGTGCCGAGATGCCGGCGCGTTCGGCGAGATCGACGTTCGTCATCCGGCCATCGGCCTGCAGATCGGCGAGGATGTGCCGGTCGATGCGGTCGAGCTTGGCGCGGTTGACCATGGACGTCTCCCCTGTATTCGACGGGTTCTTAGGAGGTTTGCCCAGTTCACGCAATAAAATTGCGAGAAGGCCGGAACTGCCTGCCGGTCCACGACTTCGGGGCGCCGTGCGATGGTCGGACACTTAGCCATGCGTAGTCGCGTTGATTCGTGTGGAGTGCATGCATTCCAAGCTTGACCCTTGTAGCGTTGCGTTTATGAGTAACCTATGCGCTGTTTCCAGGGACGTTCCGTATGTCTGCGACGCACCATAGCAAGGTCTTGATCCTCGGCTCAGGGCCTGCGGGCTATACGGCGGCCATCTATGCGGCGCGCGCCAATCTGGCGCCGACCCTGATTCAGGGGTTGCAGCCCGGTGGCCAGCTGACCATCACCACCGATGTCGAGAACTACCCCGGCTTCGCCGACGTGATCCAGGGCCCCTGGTTGATGGAGCAGATGCAGAAGCAGGCCGAGCACGTGGGCACGAAAGTCGTTTTCGACATCGTCACGAGCGTCGATCTCTCGAAGCGTCCGTTCGTCTGCGAGACCGACTCGGGCGATCGATACACCGGCGACACGCTGATCATCTGCACCGGCGCGTCGGCGCGCTGGCTCGGGCTCGACTCCGAGATCACCTTCCGCGGCGGCGGCGTGTCGGCCTGCGCGACCTGCGATGGCTTCTTCTTCCGCGGCAAGGAAGTCGCCGTGATCGGCGGTGGCAACACGGCGGTCGAGGAAGCCCTCTACCTGACCAATCACGCCAGCAAGGTGACGCTGGTGCATCGGCGCGACTCGCTGCGGTCGGAAAAGATCCTGCAGGACCGGCTGTTCCGCAATCCGAAGATCGAGGTGGTGTGGAATTCGGTGGTCGAGGAGATCGTCGGCGAGAAGACGCCGGCGCCGCTGGTCAACGGCGCGCGCCTGCGCGACGTGAAGTCCGGGGCGTCGCGCGTGTTGCCCGTCGACGGTGTGTTCGTGGCGATCGGCCATACGCCCAACACGGAGTTGTTCAAGGGGCAACTCGCCTGCGATTCCGACGGCTATCTGCTGACGAAACCAGACTCGACAGCAACCGACATTCCCGGCGTGTTTGCCGCCGGCGACGTCCAGGACAAGATCTATCGCCAGGCCGTGACGGCGGCGGGCACCGGTTGCATGGCCGCGCTCGAGGCCGAGAAGTACCTCGCGCACCACGAGACGATACACGCGCGAGCCGCCGACTAGCGCGCGCGACGACCCGGCCGGCGAAAAGCCGGTCGGCAATGAAAGCAGGGAAGAACGGGAGACGGGCCGTGATGGATTGGGACAAGCTGCGCATCTTCCATGCCGTGGCGGATGCCGGCAGCTTCACGCACGCGGGCGACCAGTTGAAACTGAGCCAGTCGGCCATCAGCCGCCAGATCGGCGCGCTGGAGGAACAGCTCGGCGTCATGCTGTTCCATCGCCACGCCCGCGGGTTGATCCTGACCGAGCAGGGCGAGCTGCTCAACCGCACCGCGCGCGAGATGGCCGGCAAGGTCAACACCGCCGAGGCGGTGTTGCGGGCCAACCAGGAGAAGGCGGCCGGCCGGTTGAAGATCACCGCCACGGTCGGTTTCGGCTCGACCTGGCTGACGGCCCAGATCCACGAGTTTATCGAGGCCTATCCCGACATCGACGTCAGCCTCGTGCTGAGCGACAACGAACTCGATCTCGGCATGCGCGAAGCCGACGTGGCGCTGCGTTTCATCGCGCCGCGCCAGCCGGGCCTGGTCCAGCGCCATCTCATGACGGTGCACAGTCACGTCTACGCCTCGCAGGCCTACATCGAGAAGTACGGCAAGCCCGTCAAGGTCGCCGATCTCGCCAACCACCGGCTGATCATTTTCGGCGAGGACGCGCGCGCGCCGGTGGCGGACGTCAACTGGCTGCTGGCCTGGGGCAACCCCGACGCCGCGCCGCGTCGCGTCGTGCTGCGGGTGAACAACACCTACGGCATCTTCCGGGCGGTCGAGAGCGGCCTCGGCATCGCCTCGCTCGCCGACTATCTGGCGCGCCAGTCGACCAACCTGGTGCAGGTGCTGCCCGAAATCGACAAGCGCAGCACCGATGTTTTCTTCACCTATCCGGAGGAATTGCGGCACTCCAAGCGCATTGCCGTGTTCCGCGATTTCCTGTTGCGCAAGGTGGCGGCGACGAAGTTCTGAGACCGCCCGCATGGCTCCGTTGCGCTCCGGTAGCGCTGCGACGCTCTCATGGCTGCGATGAGTCATTGCGTATGGCGACGCCGGGGGAAAGGCCTATCTTCCAGCCAGTTTCTCCGCGCCGCGATCTTGATTGCATGCGAGGAAGCCGGGCCCGGAGCGATCCTTCGGGCAAGGATCTTCGGATCCTACGTCTCCCAGACGTGAAGCCTCCCTGTTTGACTCGGCCCGCGGCGAAAGCCGCGGGCCTTTTTCACGGGTCGGCCCGCTCGGTATCGGTCAGGCCGACGGCTGGTAGCCACAGTGCTTGCCGCCATTGCCGTAGGGCCAGAACAGCCCGTGCGCCCGGTAGAAATTCTCGCAATAGACGGGGTCGGGCAGATAGATGCCGTCGCCGGTCCTGATCGCCAGGAAATGGTCCGCCATTTTCACGCCGGGATTGTTGGGCGACAGGAAATCGTCCTGGCAGCCGTGCTGGAGCTTCGTGATCAGGAACGTGTTCATCGCCCGCACGAGGTCGCGCGCCTCGGCCGACCAGCGTCCTCGCGCCGCGCCATGTTCCAGCGCCACCACCCCGACCTTGTAGCGGCCCCGCACGTTGAATTGCCGCAGACCCTGCTTGCGGAAGTTGGCGTGGATGCGTTCGCACTCCGCCCGCCGGCGCATCCAGTCGATCTCGCTCTCGCCCCGCTGGCGCGCCATGCGCACTCGCCAC